>JBFRWQ010000171.1:0-3018 GCA_051439665.1 Microcystaceae cyanobacterium
AAAGAGGAGTCAATGGATTACGAAAGCGCCGTTTTAATCCCTGAGTAATCCAATAAGTCCACAGCGCTGAATTAGCGATGATTAATCCCATTCCCAGTACAGGGTTATGCCAATATGCTCCACCGTACCAATGTAAATCTTGCAGGTCAGAGACGCTTAAGTAATCAATTAAATTAGGGGAAATAAAAGTTGCTTCGGTTAGGTAAGTTAAGAAAGTACCAGGGTAAAAGAGGACTAACCAATCAAAGGGGTTGTTATGAATGTAATTATCATGTAGGGTTGTTCCTGTCATGATCGCTAGGAAGATGCCTAGTACTCCACTACTGATAAACGCTTGAAATCCACCTAATTTAGCTGTGACTAATCCTAGTAATAAAGCAGCGTTAAAGAAAAGGATACAACTACTAATTAATACACCATAAAAAGCAAGGATTAAGCCCAAGGAAATACCAGCCTGTATTCCCGCCCATAGGTGGAAGGGAACGCCCAATAAAGCGCCTAAATAGACGAGACTAGGAACGCCTAACAGTTTACCCACAAATAAGTTTCTAGCGGATTGGGGACTGAGGCGAATAAAATTCAATGTTCCTCGGTTTTCCTCTTTGGATAAATCCGTAATTAATAGATAAGTTCCCACCACCAATAAGCCAATGATGCCAATAATGCTTAAAGTGATAAAAATATCTAACCACCACAAAGACCAATTAATGGTTAAATTTCCTAAGTCCCAATTACAAAATGTATCCCGATTGCGCATATAACCTTTCCAATCTGGAGGTGGACTACCGACGCAATAGCGATTATACGTCTGTTTGAGTATGGGAATTTTCGTTTTAAAGACAAAAAAGACAAGAAGTTGTCCAATAGTGGAAAGCATCACCGTCAAAGTAAGATTACGAGGGTTATACTGTCCTTTTATTTCTCGAAGCAGTTGAGGGTTTTGATCCCCTAACTGATCAATCAGTGTGTTAAATGCCATAACAGAGTCTCCAAATTGAGGGTGGGATCATCTTGATTTGATGATCCATCAAAATAAGGGTTGGGTTTCTGATGCTCCTGCTAAGTATATTTGTTGTCTTAACTTTGCCGTTAATAATCCCAATATGACCAATTGTAAGCCAAGACCAATGAAGTACGCCACTGTTGACCCTTGATACAAGGCAATCACTGGTAAGAGACTAAACAGCCATAAACTGGGAACTTTTAAGAGAAATGCCATGAGAGGGAATAGGATGGTTAAAGTTGCCATGACAGCGATGGTCAATCCTTTGGCTTTACTAGATGAATTTAACATTAAAATTTGAGTGACCATAGCATAGATTAAAATAATACTGATAGTCATGATGGGAAGGAGTAAAAGTTTTAAGATGGACAGTTTGGTATAAGAGTCAAACATAGAGTATGGCTCAAGCAGAGAGGATGGCTCAAGAAGCAAGAAACCAATCCAGATCAGGGTTGTCATCAGTGCGTTAATGAAAACCGTAATGATAGGTGGGCTTTTTTCTCCCCAAACCAAATCCTTCCAGAATCCCTTATTGCGGTTGAAATGACCATATCTTGACCAATCTAAGAGATATTGATGGCTAGGAAATAGTAAGATGATTGAACCTAAAGAGAGAATCGGCAAGACACCAAATAGCCAAATAAAGGCGAATTCTGTAGCGAAAGATGAATGGATGATAAATCCTAGTAGAAATAGATTACCCAAAAGGGTGACTTGGTAACTTTGTTTTTTAGTGATTAAAGTGGCTTGGGAATTTTGAAATTGGCGATTCAATACCTGCCATGAAAAATGCCCAACTATGATGAAAAGGAAGATTACCGATGCTAAAAGTAGTAAATAAGATTGATTTAAGCTTAAACCATACCATTTTAAGTCAAACCATTCATTTTCATAAGAACTCATTCGGATTAGGAAGTCGATACAAGTGGTCACATAGCGCTCTAGAATGAACGTAATAAAGGCCACGGACCCTGCGATCATGGCTGCAGGGTAATTATGGCGACGCTGCTTAAGGAGGATTAAGGTATAAATGAGACCTAAGCTATAAAATAACCATGCTTGGAGTATCCAGAAAAGATAAAAACCCAGAAATATCAAAGAATGAGTTTGCTGCCAATAACTAATAAAATGTAGAGGAAGCGCTGCTAAAATAGCAACATAAACTAGAATCGGAACGCCTAAGAGTTTACCAATTAAGATTTCTTGACTTGATTGAGGAGTTAAACGAATAAATTCAATGGTTCTTTGTCGATATTCTTTACTTAAGTCATTACTGAGTAGATAAGAGCCTACAACAACCAAAAGAGGGGGTAAAAGCTGCTGCAACACCCTAAATGTTGTGTTATATGGACTAGCAAAAAACTTACTAATAAGCCATTGACACCCAAAAGAGAGACAAAGGGTAATAGTCAGATTTCTCAGGGTTAATCTTCCTTTCAATTCTCGTAGCAGTTGAGGATTCCAATCCCCAATTTGATCCATAAACTGTGATATTGCCATTTCGGGGTCTCCAGTGTTAGCTTAATAAGTTGCTATTCTTACCGTGATCTATAGTTTAACCTTAATTCGTACTGTGGTAGGTGCATCACACTTTCATGACTGATGTATGTTATAACTATGATAATCTTTCAAGACGAAATAGTCACTAATTCGGGAAGTACTTGGACAAAAACCAATAATGTCATGGCGAGGGGGGTAATCTCAGCTAATGATTCTTCAACTGAGATTGATGGATTAGTTATCTTTAGATAACGATTTATATTAGCCTTGTCAATTGATTGCAAGGCGGTATTAATAATCAAACCATTAACCATCATAATATACAAAATTAACGATTCACCATCATTAACCGCCATCGTACATAAAATGAACGATTCACCATCATCAACCGCCTCGTAATGAATTCCGAGGATAATAAAAGACGTTCATTAAAATGAACTGAGATTGCTCAATTAGTTATCTTTAGATAACGATTTATATTAGCCTTGTCAATTGATTGCAAGGCGGTATTAATA
>JBFRWQ010000172.1:0-2678 GCA_051439665.1 Microcystaceae cyanobacterium
ATTTCTAGCACATCAATATCAAACTTTCTTTGAATATTAGACTGTCTTAAGGTTTGTCCAATTAAATCGGAACGAGGAGTAATAATCACTTCAGTAACATAGTCATCAATGCCGTATTGACGATTAAGTGTTTGTTCTCCATTATCATAACGGGAGGGTAATAAACGATTGCCAATAAATGCCAAATATACTGTACCGATACTAAATGTAATTAAGCCAATAGATGCAAACTCGAATAAACTAAATGAGCCATATCCTAATTTTTCGGATAACCCACTCGCTCATAGATTGGTTGAAGTCCCAATTACTGTAATCATTCCCCCTAAAATTGATAAATAAGAGAGAGGAATTAATAACTTAGAGATCGAAATTTTATTTTTGCGTCCCCATTCTTCCACAATCGGCAAAAAAACAGCAACAACTGCTGTATTATTAATAAACGCACTAATCGGTCCGACAATCGCCCCTAGCAATAAAATTTGCTGAGTAGAACTTTTACCTCCCCATTTTACTAACCAATCTCTGACCATCTGAATTGCCCCTGTTTTGCTAATTCCTGAACTGAGAATAAACATAGCCATCACTGTAATTGTGGCGGGGTTACTAAAGCCAGAAATTCCTTCTTCTGGGGTAATTAAACCGATTAAGATTAAGATAATGGTAATGGTTAAAGCAGTTAAGTCAATCGGCAACCATTCCGCAATAAAAGCAATTAAAGAACCAATTAAAATAGCAAGCGTTAGATAAATTTCCATAGAATGGCAACTAATAATAGGCGAATCATGTCCTTTAAATTACCATAAACACTGACATAAAAGTTTTAGGCTAACAAAGAAAGACGAATTTGGTATAAGGTGTTGTTGTTGGGCTTTAGCCCTTCTTAAATTACTGGTTTGTCCAATTAAAAGTGATTGGTGGAGAGAGGGAAGATTTAACCGTCAAAATTAGTTTGACACTGCACTATATCTTTCCACTAAAACTAGGATTTGATCATTCAGATTTGATATAATAGCTGTTTACTGTTTACTGTTTACTGTTTACTGTTTACTGGTTACTGTTCACTGGTTACTGAAACTATTTAATCTGGGGAAGTCCAAAATTTTTCGGTTTTTGCTTTTTCCGTGCCGTTTCAAGCTGATCCAAATTGTTATATTCTACCCAGTGAATACAATCAACTGGACAAGTATCGATCGCTTCTTGAATCACCTCTTCTTCATCCCCATCTTGGTTATAAACCCGTGAGCGCCCATAGTCAGGTTCAATGTAAAATGTATTAGGGGAAACATGAGCGCAGTGTTTACAGCCGATACAGGTCATCTCATCGACATAAACTGCCTTTTGACGGAACATTCCCCCCAATTCTGGTTCAAACCCTGTCCTGTCGGGAGCATCTCGAAAAACACCACCTAATTCTGGTTCAAGGCCAGAACGCTCGTGATCGAATGAGGGGGAAAATTCAGTCATAATTAATTAATTCAGCTAATTGTGTTTAATTCCAACGTTGTACCACTAAACGGATTGAACCGTCTTCGTTTTTTTGCTTTTCAGCCACTTGGAAACCCTGTTTACTGGATTCATTCAAGATAGTGTGTAAAGCATAACCTTGGGTTACTTTCTGTAAAAATCCTTCTACAGATAGAGGTTGTTGCCAATATTCAAGATCAGCGACTAATTCGTACTCGCTGCCATTCCAGCAAAATCCGATATCATAGTCGTTATCTTGCTCTAAAACCACCTCTGCTTGGCGAGTTTGTCCTTGATAGCCTCTTACGGTAGTGGGACCTTGTTTCCAGTCCATCCCCATATCTGATAAAGAAGCTTTGAGGGATTCAAGATTGCGAATTTGGGTCTTAATATTGCTAAAGTGAGACATAATGTGAAATAGGTAGGATTAAAGGAAATGTGAACAAAAAAGGGGCTTTAGAGGAAAATAAGGCTACCAATCACTAAAAGTGTTCTGATTTGTAGCTTGAGTAGTTTGTTCAACAGATTGATGGTAGTAGTCTGAGGTTTTCTCTTGGGACACCACTCTACCCAACTGAGATTCAATGGCGGCTGTTACCTCTTGACAAGATCGCCCAACAATACCTGTGACCTTTTCTTGGACACGACCATCGGGATAGATGATAAATTCTAGGGTTTCCATGCTCATGGGTGACGTTTACCTCACTGGTTGACAAAGGGTGTCAAGAAAAACCACTGCCCTACCCTAATCATTCTGCAACTGATTTTCTCTGACAACCGTAACAATTTGTTTCAGATTTTAGCAAAAGTTAAGATTTGCTACAATGGGCACTCTTGTATTTGTAAGTTTCGCTTAAGTTTTATGAGAAGTCAAGGGGGAATTAGGAGTGTGGGGAGAGAGGGGAGATATATAACCCTACGCATTACGGTTAGGACAGTAGAGATCTCAGCAAACCCTTCCACAGCTTACTCGGAGCTTCCTGCCTCCTGCCTCCTGCCTCCTGCCCCCTGCCTACTCCCTTGTCCGTAGCACTATAAACTAATAGGGGTGAACACTAATCCACCCCTGTCGCTAAAATTTCCTTTCTGTAAAGAGCGCCTTAAGCAGCTTGACGGATTGTATAGTACTGATCAGGTGCAGGATAACCAGCCTGGCCGAAAGTCTCACTAATGGCTTTATTGGTATCAAAGTAAACCTGCCAATAGTGATCATT
>JBFRWQ010000173.1:0-5086 GCA_051439665.1 Microcystaceae cyanobacterium
ATTCTATGAGGGCATAATAGTATTATGCCCCTACAATACACAATCTTAAAACTATCATTACTCATCATCTCCTTTTCAAGACAAAAATTAACCCTGAAGACAATGCCTTACATTTTATGTTTTACACCCTACAAGAAAGGAATAACTTTAAGTGCGATCGCTTATCTCGTAGGGTGCATTAATAAAGTATAATGAACTGAAATTTATATAAACTTTTATTACTGTCGCTTATAAGCATCAAATAAAGCAGACGCTTGTTCACGACGACGAATATTATGAGGGTTATTGCGGACATCTCTTTCAGCGCTCGCAATGGCTTCGTCTAACGTCATATTTAAAGCATCAAACATTAAACAAACCTCTTTTAAACGAGCAACCGATTTTGCTCTCATTTCAGCATCAGGGATCTTTTTGTCATTGTTCATCATTAGTTATTATCGAGTAAATTAGATAAGCTTAACAGTTTGGATGAATGAAACACTGTTAAAATTTTCACTTCATTTTCACTGAAGCGATAAACAATACGATAACGATTAAGAATAATTTCCCTGATGTTATCTTGTTCAATTTCAGGAACAACTCTTCCCGAATGCGGAAAATTTTCTAGTCGTTCCACAGAATTCAAAATTTGATCGACGACAATTTGTGCGATACTAGGCGCATCACGAGCAATATAATCCCCGATAGATTCAACGTCAATTAATGCTTGAGTTGTCCAGATTATTTTTGCCATGTTTTAATTCGTTGCTTCACTTCATCATGGGTTAAAGTATCTCCTGTTTCTACTTGTTCAAGTCCTTTGTTAACTTTATAGAGAAAACATAAACGTTCTATAACTTCATCAAAAGTAACGTCTTCGTCCATATCTTGGATGGCTTTGAGAATTTGAGATTTTGTTGTCATGGTGATTGAACAGAGTAACAACATATTCTATTCTACCTCATATTTTAAGAAAAGAAAACAAAACTTAGTTAATCACAAGAGGTGAGAAAAATTAATCAATTCCCACCCCTTAGATTTTAACCGTTTAAAACTCCCCTTTTAAAGCAGCATTACACCGTTCACAAATGGTTGGATCATCCTTATAATCTCCCACCTGAGTCGAATAATTCCAACAACGATCGCATTTTTTACCATCTGCTTTAACAATTCCCACTGATACCAATTCCGTCTCAGCTTGATAATTAGCAGATTTAATTGCATCCAAACTATCGACTAATTCAACTTGAGATGCTAACACCCAATACCGCAATTCATCCACTCCATTACCGCTTAACGTATCAGTTGGGTTAAAGCTTTCTAATTGCTGTTTTAATTCCTCATTAGGAACATATAACAACACTTTGGCTTCTAAGGATGCACCCACCATTTTTTCACTGCGGGCTAATTCCATTACCTTATTGACTTCGGTACGAATTTGACGAAACTGTGTCCATTTTTTCCCTAAGTCAGCATTTACCCATTGAGAATCAACTTCAACCCATCCTGACTGAAAAACTGATTGATAAGGAGTCTCATAGGGTAAGAATTGCCAAATATCTTCTGCTAAATGGGATAACACAGGTGCGATCGCTTTGGCTAAGTTTTCCACTGCAACCTTTAACACGGTTTGACAACTGCGACGACGCAACGCATTGTCAGCAGAAATATAGAGTCTGTCTTTGGCAATATCAAGATAAAAATTCGATAAGTCAACCACACAGAAATTCTGCACTGTTTGGAAGAATTTAGAGAATTGAAAACTGTCATAAGCATCTTTTACTTCCGCAAACACTTCTGTGATCCGATGCAGCATATAATGATCTAATTCGGCTAAATCTTCATAAGCAACTGTATCAGTTTCAGGGTTAAAATCATGGAGATTTCCTAGCAAAAACCTTGCTGTATTGCGGATTTTATTGCGCACATCGGCTAATTGTTTTAAGATATTGGGTCCCAAGGGAATGTCAGCCGAATAATCCACCGAAGATACCCATAAGCGAATAATATCAGCGCCATAAGCGGGTTCTTTCTTCTGATTACTTCCCCCATTGATTACCATATTTGGATCAACCACATTCCCCTCAGATTTACTCATTTTGCGACCTTTTTCATCCAAGATAAAGCCATGAGTTAAAACCGTTTGATAAGGTGCAATTCCATTAACCGCAACACTGGTTAATAAACTCGATTGAAACCATCCTCTGTGTTGATCAGATCCTTCCAAATAAATATCTACAGGATATTTTAACTCAGGTCGGGTCTTTGCCACCGCAGCCCAAGATGAACCTGAATCAAACCAGACATCCATTGTATCTGTTCCTTTACGATATTTTTTGCCATTATTACGATAAGATTCGGGTAAAAGTTCTTCTACTGATAACTCCCACCAAGCATCGGATCCTTTCTCAGCAATAATTTCTTGTACATAATTAATGGTTTCTTCTACTAAGAGAGGTTCATTGGTTTCCTCATCATAGAATACAGGAATGGGAACCCCCCAATTACGCTGACGAGAAATGCACCAATCTGAGCGATCGCTTACCATAGGGGTGATCCGATTTTCTCCTTGTGTGGGGATCCAATTTACCCCTTTAATGGCTGTTAATGCAGCATCTCTGAATCCTTCCACTGACGCAAACCATTGTTCGGTAGCACGGAAAATAGTTGGTTTCTTTGTACGCCAATCATAGGGATATTTGTGTTGATAGGGTTCTTCTTTCAGTAATGCGCCTTTTTCTTGTAAAGCTTGAATAATCGCTTCATTGGCATCCTTCAACACATTTAAACCCGCAAATTGTCCTGCTTGTTCGGTAAAGTTTCCTTTGGCATCGACAGGGGATAGGATGGGAAGATCATATCGTTGACCCACCATGTAGTCTTCTTGACCGTGACCAGGTGCAGTATGAACCAATCCTGTTCCAGATTCTGTGGTAACGTAGTCACCGCCAATCACTATCTTACTCTCTCTCTCAAAGAGGGGATGTTGATAGGTGGTATGTTCTAATGCGTCCCCTTTAATGGTTGCTTTGATGGTGAGGGGGGTTTCAAAGGTTTCTGAGAGGTTTTCGACTAAATCTGTCGCTACAATTAGGTATTTATGCTTGCACAGGTTGGAAGCCTGTTCTACCTCTACTAGAGAATAATTCAAGTCAGGATTAAGGGCAACGGCTAAGTTACCTGGCAGCGTCCAAGGTGTGGTTGTCCAGATAGCAACCCCTAAACTATCTAGATAGGGGGTTAGCGCTTCTTTTGCAGTTTCAGAAGGTTTAACAACGGGAAACGCCGCAAAAATACTGCGAGAGGTATGACCTTCAGGATATTCTAACTCAGCTTCTGCGAGTGCGGTTTGGGAACTAGGACTCCAATGAACTGGTTTTAATCCTCGATAAATGTACCCTTTTAAGGCCATTTGACCAAAGACTCCAATTTGCGCTGCTTCATATTCTGGAGTTAGGGTTAAGTAAGGATGTTCCCAATCTCCCCATACCCCGTAACGTTTGAACCCTTCTGCTTGTTTTTGTTGGGTTTCAACGGCAAAATCTCTAGCTTTCTGTCTTAATTTTAAAGGAGTCAGTCCTTGTCTCTCTTTTGACTTCATACTTTGCAAAACCTTCAACTCAATGGGAAGGCCATGACAGTCCCATCCGGGGACATAACGCACTTTATATCCTTGCAAAAGTTTGTATTTATTAATGATATCCTTGAGAATTTTATTCAATGCGTGGCCCATATGTAGTGTTCCGTTTGCGTAAGGGGGGCCATCATGGAGAATAAATAAGTCATTGGGGTTATCTTGTGAAAGATTTTCATATATACTTTTTTCTGCCCAAAATTCTTGAATTTCAGGCTCACGCTTGGCTGCATTCGCACGCATATTAAATTTTGTCTGAGGAAGGTTTACGGTGTCTTTGTAACTTTTCGCTTCTGTCACGGTAGTTATAGGGGTGATAGGTTTACTATTCTTAATGATAAGACAATGAGATGAGGTTTAGACCTGAATAAGTAGCAGAAAATGTATAAGAACATAATTTAATAATAGTTATTCTAAATTTTAATTGAAGTAGAATCTTATGACATTTGATTTAACTTCAATAAAATAGATAAATTGTTCTAATCACCATCCTAACGTTCTTTTATTTTTATGAAAAGAATATGAAAAGTCTTTGAGTATAAAATGAAAAAACTATGATAATTCATAAAGGTTAATAATTGATATAATAGCAGGGACTAAAAATAATAACCTTTTATATTATGGAACTGATCACGATTAGTTTAATGTCCCTTGGCCTTGCTGCTGATGCGTTTGCTGTTTCCTTAAGCAGTGGGTTTGCTATTCGCCATATCAAACTCAATAAAGCTTTAAAGATTGCTCTCTTTTTTGGTGTCTTTCAAGGAATTATGCCCTTACTAGGTTGGTTGATGGGTTTAGGTTTTAGGGAATTTATCGCCAGTTTTTCTCATTGGATTGCCTTTCTTTTATTAACCTTTATTGGGAGTAAAATGATTTATGAAACCTTGAATAAAGCTGATGAGAAACCTTTTAATCCGTTAGATTCTTATACCTTGTTAATGTTAGCGATCGCAACTAGCATTGACGCACTTGCAGCAGGATTAGGACTATCTGTGATTAAAATGTCTATTCTTTTAGCTTGTACAATGATTGGATTGGTTACTTTTTCTGTTTGTTTTATTGGGGTTTATGTTGGTCATAAATTAGGAGATATTTTAAACCAAAAAATAGAACGTTTAGGTGGACTAACACTCATTGGAGTTGGAATCAAGCTTTTCTTAGATGGATTTAAATAAACCCATAAAACTCATAAATTGATAAGGTTGCGGTAAACTTTCTCGATTGGAAAACTAAGATTAATGCTTTTAAGTTTAATAACATCTCCTTTTTTATAATTAATAATTATCCATTCGCCTGCATCATTCTTATGATATAAGTCCATTTCAATCTGTTTAGAACTCACCAATAAATAGTCCTTTAAAGCGGGATTTTGGCGATATAGTCTAAATTTATTTCCTCTATCATAGGCTTCTGTGCTATCAGATAAAACCTCAACACTTAAGCAAGGATAGGTAAAATAGTTAGGTGTTAGTT
>JBFRWQ010000174.1:0-5422 GCA_051439665.1 Microcystaceae cyanobacterium
GTGAGAGTCATTAAGAGCAATAATCTAATCGAAATTGTCTCAAAATCTCAGTTACATAATAAAAGTTCTTCTAGTTATTTTACAGACACTATTCATTTAGGTAAAGGAGAACTTTATGTTTCTGCTATTAACCTTAATAAAGAAAAGGGTGTGATTGAAAAACCGATAGCTCCAGTAATTCGTTATGCGACACCAGTTTATAGTAAAGAAGGAAAACAGCGAGGAATCATTGTGGCTAATATCTTAGTCAACGAACTTTTTGAGTTAGCTAAAAATGAAGCATTAGAGCAAAAAGATAATCAAAAATTATTTGTTGTCAACCAACAAGGTTATTATCTAAATCACCCAGATCAAGATAAAGAATGGGGTTTTGAATACAATAAAGATGAAACAGTTAAAAAAGATTTTCCGGAAAAAATTGTAAAACAAATTCTTTCCAAAGAAAATGGCTTAATTGAAAAAGGGGTTAAAGATATTATTAGTTATCAGACTATTTTCCCCGATGCAAGGAGTAAATCAAACCCATTTGTTATAGTCAATCAAACTCCTAAAAGTGATATTTTAGCTCCAATTAATCAGGTTAAATGGGTGTCTATTTTGATCACAATTATTTTAGCTGGGGGTTTTGTCACATTAGGGGTAATTATTCTCAATCAAATTGTCAAAACTATGTCAGAATTGGCGGGAGTGGTATCTTCTTTTTCTAGTCAAGTAGTCAGTACAGTGGATGAACAAGAAAGTATTGCTAGTCAACAGTCATCATCTGTACAAGAAACTACGGCAACAATGGAACAATTAAATGCTTCTTCACAACAATCAGCACAACAAGCACAAATAGCAGTAACTAAAGCTCAAGAAGCAATCAAAAGTGTTTCCAAAGGAAATGAAGCGGTAGAAAAAACGGTGGAAGAGATGGCAACTGTGAAATTTAAAGTACAACAAATAGCCGAGCAAATTCAACTTTTAAGTGATACAAGCAACCAAGTTATCAATATTTCTGATTTAGTTAGTGATTTAGCCAATCGGACTAATATGTTAGCCTTAAATGCAGCAGTAGAAGCAGTGCGGACGGGAGAACATGGTAAAGGTTTTAGGGTAGTGGCAACGGAAATTCGTAAACTTGCGGATCAAAGTAAACAATCTGGGCAAAAAATTCATACCTTAGTTGAACAAATTAATAATGCGATTCAATCTACTGTTCATGTTACTGATGATGGAAAAGAAAGTGTGGAAACTTCAGTAAAAATTGCCCAAAATACAGCAATGGTATTTACTGAAGTGGCTGAAGCAATGAATCAAATTGTGGAAAGTAGTCAAGAAATCGCTTTAAATTATCAACAACAAGCTACTGCAACACAACAAGTAACTGAAACCATGAGTCATATTCAAAATGGAGCGGCTGAAACGGCTCGAGGTATTGGTAATATGAAAACTGGAACTGAGCAACTTAACCAAGCAGCCGTAAAGTTACACGACGTTATTTAGTATTAACCGACGACTGATAACCCTTCAACTGCAACAGATGGGGCATAGTAGGACCCACTCCAGCGCTGCTCTGAGCCTAATAAACAGATATTTTGCAGCGCTGTATAAAGATTACCTGACACCATTGTGTCTTTAACTCGTCCGACAATTTTGCCCTGTTCAATGCGATAACCTAAATCGATATTAACGGATATATCCCCTGAAATATCCCCTCTTTCTCCTAACATTTGATCGACTAATAAGCCTGTTTCTAGTTGGGAAATGGATTGCATTAATGTACTCTCTCCCCCCTCAACAATTAGATTGACTAAACTAGGACTGGGATAACTAGCTAAACTAGAACGAAAGCCATTTCCCGTACTTTGTTGTCCTAATTTTCGGGCTGTTTTGCGATCGCCATAAAACCCTTCCACACACCCTTCTTTAATTAAGGATAAGGGTTGAGTAGGTGTCCCCTCATCGTCAAAAGGACAGTGATGAGGTTCAAGGGTCGGATCTTGATGTAAGGTTAATTGGGGAGAAATGACTAATTGTCCTTGTTTATCACTCCAAGGAGAAGATTGATCGACTTTTCTTTTCCCATTCAACGCATTGGAGACAATTCCCCATAATAAAGTAGCAGCATTAGCAGTAAATAGGATGGGAATATTTCCTATTGGGGGTTGACTGTTATCAGTCGCCCAGTCTAATCTTTGTAGGAGACGTTGTATAACGGTTTCCGTATTGGGTTGGATTTTACAATAATCTCCATCATAAATGCCTAAAAAGTCATCTCCTCGAATCCATTCCACTCCTAGATAATAACTAATCGCTGTCTCTGTCCATTGGCATTGTAAGCCTTGAGAATTCAACAACACAGTGGTTTCTCTTTCTGCTTCAAATTCCCCACTACATAGTACCTCTGGATAGGCGCTACGAATCTCAGCGATCGCATTTTTGCCCATTTCCACAAAGGTTTCCACTGGAACAGATACACCTGTATCCTCATAACTGATTTGGCGAGGAGCGCTTAATTCTGGGGTTTCGGGGGTATTGAGAGAAGAGAGTGCGATCGCTTTTTCCACCAGTGTTGAGGGATCAATATCTCCATAGGCCACTGCTAACCCTGGACATCCTTCTTTCCAGACTCTCAAGGCCACTCCCTCGCTTTGGCTACTTTCCAACTGTTTAAGACGGTTAGCTTCAAAAAAGACAGGACGAGACGTAGCACAAGACTGATAAACTTCAGCGTAGGATGCACCTGCTTTGAGGGAGAGATCAATAAGTTGTTCTAAATTCATTATTTTTACTGACATGGGCTTAATAAAACTATATAATAGTTATTTGTAACCATTAAAACCAACTTTATAAGTAAAGGTCTTAAAAATGAAGATTAACCAAGAAACTAAGAACCTAAAGCTATTTTTCGCTGTATTTGTTTATTCCCTTGCTATTTTTACCCCTTTTGTTCCCAAGCGATTATTAAACAACTAAACAGCGCTCGCCCCTTTGTCCCTATTTCTACGGATACCCTCTCAATGCTAGAGAGCAAGGAAATAGGGTTTTTCACAAAACTAATGATAAACTGGGCAGTGTTAAATCAAAATTGTTAATGTATCGAGGAAGGAACGCTCATGAAGGCCATGATTTTGGCGGCGGGCAAGGGAACACGTGTTCGTCCCATCACCCATACGATTCCTAAACCCCTAATTCCCATCTTGCAAAAACCCGTCATGGAGTTTTTACTAGAACTGTTAAAGCAGCACGGGTTTAACAAAGTTATGGTCAATGTAAGCCATTTAGCAGAAGAAATTGAGAGTTATTTCCGAGATGGTCAAAGATTTGGTGTGGAAATTGCTTACTCATTTGAAGGATTTATTGACGAAGATGGTAATTTAGTGGGTAAAGCGCTGGGATCAGCAGGAGGATTACGAAAAATTCAAGATTTTTCCCCTTTCTTTGACGAAACCTTTGTGGTTCTCTGTGGGGATGCTCTAATTGATCTCGATTTAACTGCTGCTGTTGAATTTCATCGGAAAAAAGGTGCAATTGCCACAATTATTACCAAATCCATTCCTAAAGAAGATGTTTCTAGCTATGGGGTAGTGGTGAGTGATGAGGAAGGACGAATTCAAACGTTCCAAGAAAAACCAACGATTGAAGAAGCTTTGAGTACGGAAATTAACACAGGAATTTATATTTTTGAACCCGAAATTATTAATTATATTCCCTCCAATCAAGAATTTGATATTGGGGGCGATTTATTCCCTAAATTAGTAGCAGAAGGGGCAGCCTTCTATGCTGTTAATATGGACTTTGAATGGGTTGATATTGGTAAAGTTCCCGACTATTGGCACGCTATTCGTGGTGTGCTGACCAGAGAAGTCAAAAATGTCGAAATTCCAGGGGTAGAAGTTAGACCTGGGGTGTTTACAGGTCTTAATGTCTCTGTTAATTGGGATAAGGTCAATATCCAAGGACCGGTTTATATTGGGGGAATGACCAAGATTGAAGATGGTGCAACAATTATTGGACCGAGTATGATTGGACCGAGTTGTTGTATCTGTAGCGGTGCAACAGTCGATAATAGCGTATTGTTTGAATATTCCCGTCTCGGTCCTGGGGTTTATTTAGTGGATAAATTAGTGTTTGGGCGCTATTGTGTGGATAAAACAGGGCATACCATCGATATGCAGGCCGCTGCCTTAGATTGGTTAATTACTGATGCGAGACAGAAAAATCATCTGCAAACCTCCTTACCTCAACAAGCGATCGCTGATTTAGTAGAGGAAAAATCCAGCAAATCTTAGAAGATACTGAACGAATAGAATAATGAATTCAGGCGATTCTACAATGAAGGTAGTAGGATCGCTTTTTTTTAGACATTGAAATAGTGCGATCGCCTGATCCGAATTACTCTCTTCGTAAGGTTACAAGGAGCTAACAAAATGGATTTAAGTACAAGTTATATGGGAATTAACTTCAAATCTCCCTTAGTCGTTGGTGCTTGCGCTCAATTAACAGAAGACATTGGCAATCTCAAACGCCTAGAAGATCACGGGGCCGCTGGGGTAATTCTTCATTCTTTCTTTGAGGAACAATTACGGCAAGAACGTTTGACCTTAGATCATCATCTCACCCACGGCACAGAAAGTTTCCCTGAAGCGCTCACCTATTTTCCTGAACCAGAAATTTTTCACATTGGCTCACAAGAATACCTCAATCATATTCAGCGAGCCAAAGAAATGGTTGATATACCCATTATTGCCAGTTTAAATGGCTCAAGCTTAGGGGGATGGCTAGATTATTCCCAACAGATTGAGCAGGCGGGTGCAGATGGCTTAGAATTAAATATCTACTATGTTCCCACCGATTTAGATATTAGTGGTGCGGATATTGAACAGAATTACGTTGAGATTGTTCGTACCATTAAATCTGAGGTCAATATTCCTGTTTCGATTAAGTTAAGTCCTTACTTTAGCAATATGGCTAATATGGGCAAAAAATTAGCCGACGCAGGTGCAGATGGATTGGTCTTATTTAACCGTTTTTATCAACCTGACATCGATTTAGATAACTTAGATGTTTATCCTCATCTTCTCTTAAGTACTCCCCAAGCCATGCGCCTTCCGATGCACTGGATTGCCATATTATATGGCCGCATTGATGCAGATTTAGCAGCCACCAGTGGAGTCCATCATGCTCAAGATGTACTGAAAATGTTAATGGCGGGTGCAAAAGTCACCCAATTAGTCAGTGCCTTACTGAAACATGGAATGGACTATATAGAAACCATTGAACATTCTATTACCCATTGGATGGCTGAACATGAATATGAATCAGTTAAACAAATGCAAGGCAGCATGAGTCAATTACATTCTCCTGATCCTAGCGCTTTTGAACGGGTTCAATACATGAAAGCGATTCAAACCTATGCACCTGTGTGGAAAACAGTCAC
>JBFRWQ010000175.1:0-2757 GCA_051439665.1 Microcystaceae cyanobacterium
GGAGATAACTTACTCTGATCTTACCTTATTTTTCCAGTATCGATTTAAGCTATCCAAGATAGTTGACAATCAGTTGTAGGACACTGCCCGCTAACTAAGCCCCCCTCTGCAAAAGTGACACGCTCCCCTCACTAACTGAGGAAAAGCCCTTTTCCAATGAGGTAAAACTTGTAAAGTATAAAATTCTTTAAAAGTCCGATAGCCTGAGCCATGAAAAGCAATTACAATAGTCATTACTTCACTTAAGCTTAAACGAGAACGACACAACTTTTCTCCTAGTGATGAGGTAAGAAGAGGTAGGTTTTGAGAATATTGTTGAAAAGCTTTATAAAAATCATCTACATCACAAAAAACTTCAGTAAGATCGCTTTGGAGATTTTATATCCATAGCACCAGACCTTGAGGAATACTACTTCCAGGATATGTCTGGTGTTCTCTGTTGGCCACAAAATTCTCGTCGAACTCACGTTGAGTTAGGATGGGAAGAAAAAACAGCTGGTAAAACGATTGATAATGTGTTTAAAGTTGAGAGATTGAATCATTAATGGCTTGAATAAGTAGAGACATAATATTTATGTCTCTATATGAACTACCTCGGGCTTAATAAAAGATTAAACCGTACAGTTTCCCTCTAACAAGCTAACGAACTTCGGACTCCTCAAATTTTCTTAACGCATTAGCAACCCCATTGCGGATGTGGGACTGGGGATCTTGCGCCCTGCACAAGAGTTGTTGCCTAGCTGCCTCTTGTTTGCTTGTGCCAATTAGGAGAGTGAAGCCTTTGAGTGCTGCCTCTTGTACCGTCATGTCATCTCCCATTAGGCCACAAACACAGACCTCAAACAATTCTTCTGGGGAATTCAAATCCATTAAAGCTGCTAGAATGCTACGACGAACTAACCAGTTATCATCTTGAATAAACGCCAGCTGCAGATGGGGAGCAGCTACCTCCCCAAACATTGACAATGAATTCGCTGCTTCGGCTCGAACATTAGGATCTCGGTCAAACTTTATGATTTCTAATAAAGCCGCAAAGGAGTCGGATGTTAGTTGTTTCCCTAATCCCATAGAGACAAAGGAACGGACTAAAAACTCTGGATCTGCCATAACCCTCTTCAGAAGTGGAACCGCTATGTTTGCATCGTATTTTCTTAACTCAGTAATGGCTTTGAGTCGTTGCTGGTAGTCGGAAGCTTTTAGATTGACTTCTATATCACAGATTTCCATAATCGCTCTTCCAGAGTAAAAAAGAAAGGAGGCATAGCCCATAGTTATTGTATCGTTAGGTTATACCAAATCCGCTCTTGTTACCCCCTTTATAAGCTAGAATAGGCAGATGTCTAAAAAAGCTCATCTTGAACCCTATTTAAGCAGCGACGAACTAAAAACTCGTTATTTATCGGCAAAAGACCTTATAGAGTCACGACGCTGGCATTTACTTTGGTTAGTCTCACTAGATTGGTCAATCAAAAAAGCAGCCCAAATCATGGGCTACAATTACGACTATGCCAAGGAGATTGTCAAGAAATATAATAGTGAGGGAGAGCTAGGTATTGTTAATAGGCAAAAGAAAGGAAAAAGACGAGCTTATAACGCTTTATTAACTGATAGTCAACTATTGGACTTAAAAGAAGCCTTAAAAACTCCTCCAGAGGATGAGGGATTATGGACAGGGCCAAAAGTAGCACGGTGGATAGAAAAGAAAACAGGTCTCGAAAAGGTTTGGAATCAAAGAGGATGGGATTATCTAAAAAAGCGAGTGCGTAATTCTGCTTCTCAAGCAGAATGCAAGACGCACTCAAGACAGTGTCGTTACTCGATGCAAATCCCTCGGAGGAAACATAGAAAGGGAGACAAAGATGAACAAGCAGCATTTAAAGCCAATTTACCTCTAAAAGTCCAAGAACTTCAACGGCAAAATCCCAATGCTACCATTGAAGTCTGGTCATTTGATGAACATCGTTTGGGACTCAAACCGATTATTCGACGGATTTGGTCCCCTATCGGACAAAAGCCCATCGCTGTTATTGAACATCGTTATGAATGGCTTTATCTCTACGGCTTTGTTCATCCGAAAACGGGTCAGACAGAGTGGTTTATCATTCCCAGAGTCAATACTCAATGGTTTAATGAGGTTTTAAAAGCGATCGCAGAAGCCACTGGTGCAGGAAAAGACAAAATCATCCTCATCGTTTTAGATCAAGCCCGTTGGCACACCAGTAAAAAATTAGAGATTCCTGAAGGCATCGTCTTAGAAACTCTACCATCTTATTCTCCTGAATTACAACCAGCAGAACGATTATGGTGTTTAGCCGATGAGCCTTTAGTCAATCGAACTTTCGACGATTTAGACGAATTAGAGGAAACTTTAGCGAACAGATGCTGTATTCTCTCCACTATGACCTCTGAAATTTCTGCTTTGACCAATTATCATTGGTGGCCTGACCCAGAAGAGTTAGCTCAAGGCAACTCCGTCCCCGCTTAATTATCTGTATCTGTTGCGATCGCAAGGGACCTGAAATCAAAGGTTCTTCAATTGGCGATCGCATTTTCCTTGCTCTGTTCAGGATTAAGCATTGCGATCTCACCAATAATGCTCTCTAGGATTTTTTCTTAGCGATCGCTAATCGGCTAGAGCCAATGAGAATTCTTTTTCAAAATTACCACGAAATCGTTCCGAAACACTTAAACACTTGGCTTCAGGATCTATTAGCAAGGGGTTCTATAAAGGGGTTAATAAGAGCGGATTTGGTATTA
>JBFRWQ010000176.1:0-9172 GCA_051439665.1 Microcystaceae cyanobacterium
GACCAATACATTTGTGCGCCATTGAGGACATTGGGATGGGTGATCACACGATCACAAATTTGCCCCATCGCTCTAGCAACGGGCATCCCATCGCCCGCATAACCACCGATAGCTGCACCAATACCAGTTGGCACGATTAAGATAGCTGTATAAGGAGTATTCATTAATTTAACTACACTTAAAGTCTATTTTGCTTTTATAAGGCGATAATTGAAAACCTTACAAATTGATTCCTAATTTCTTGTATCATTAGATTATATAGCTATTGTCTGTTATTCCCTTGTCTTCTCGATTATCGATCTGTTTTTTTATTCCTGTTCCTTCCATCGCTCAACCGTTGAAAGATTATTTGAGCGATCAACGTTATGCTGCTTATGGAACTACATCTGCCTCAGAATTTAGGGAATATGTCGAAAAACACACAGAAGAAATTGATTGCTTAATTATTTTACCGAATACTGATATTTTTCCCCTCTTTAACCAACTTTATGAAAAGGGCAGGCTTCTCCCTATCATTATTATTGATTCTTCTGAGGTAGAACTTTCTCCAGTAGAATTTTCTTCGGAAGATCCCACTTATTTTTATCACAGTTCGGAAGTTCATCTTTCGGACACAGAATTAGATACAATTCCCGTTATGATCGATCAAGCGATCGCTCAGTTTCTTCATCTCGCTCCCAGTTGTCCCCTATCAGCCGCACCAAAAGACACCTCACCCCAAGAAACGAGCGAAGATCATCAAAGTTCCCTAATTTTACAACAGCGTCGTTTAGCAGAAAAGTTAAAAGAAAGACTAGGTTATTTAGGTGTGTACTATAAAAGGAATCCGCAACATTTTTATCGAAATCTTCCCCCTGACCAAAAGGGTGAATTGATTAAAGAGATTGAGGAAAGCTACCGTGATATTATCCTAACTTATTTTACGCCTGAGTCAAACGCAACCCAATTAATTGATCAACTGGTTAATCAAGCTTTTTTCTCTGATGTGTCTGTGTCACAAATTTTAGAAATTCACATGACATTAATGGATGAGTTTGCTCAACAGTTAAAGTTAGAGGGACGAAGTGAGGAAATTTTGCTGGATTATCGCTTAACTTTGATCGATATTTTGGCACATTTGGGGGAAATGTATCGCCGTTCTATTCCTCGTGAAGATATTCCTTTAGATATTCTTTATCAGATTGATTAAGAGAGTAGATGAAATAAGCAATCTCTTGTTAAGATGGGTCAAGTTCACCATAATATTATCTTGTTAGCCCATCCTACCTAAAATATGAAAAAAAAAGCCATTAATTTATCTGAAAAACAAATTGGCGGATTAATGATCATTCCTAGTCTGTTAGTTCTAGCTTTTGTCTTTATTTATCCGATTGGTCGAGCTTTTTGGTTAAGTTTTTTTACAGAAAATTTAGGAACTCAATTAGAGCCTGTTTTTTCTGGCCTCAGCAATTATTTAAGAATGTTTGGGGATAGTCGATTTAGACACACGCTACAAAATACGGCTACTTTTACCTTTTTTAGTGTCACCCTTGAATTAATTTTAGGGATGATGATTGCTTTAACCCTTCATCAATCTTTTAAAGGAAGGGGAATTCTTCGTACAGTTGCTATTATTCCTTGGGCGCTACCCACGGCGGTAATGGGGTTAGCATGGGCGTGGATTTTTAATGATCAATATGGGGTAATTAATGATGTTTTAAGTCGATTGGGCTTGATTGAACAGAATATTAATTGGTTAGGGAGTCCTACCCTAGCTATGGTGGCTTTAATTTGTGCAGATGTTTGGAAAACTACTCCCTTTATTAGTATTATTTTGTTGGCAGGTTTACAAGCGATTCCTCAAGATTTATACGAAGCTCATGCCATTGATGGGGCCAATCCTTGGCAGAGTTTCTATCAAATTACGTTACCGTTAATTCGCCCTCAATTATTAATTGCTGCTTTATTTCGGTTCGCTCAAGCCTTTGGTATTTTTGATTTGGTACAAGTTATGACAGGTGGGGGGCCTGCGGGATCGACGGAAACCGTATCTATCTATATTTATTCTACCGTGATGCGCTATTTAGATTTTGGTTATGGTGCAACATTGGTGGTGGTTACTTTTCTAATTTTAGCGATTGGGATTACATTAATTTGGTTGATTATGTCTCAGTTAAATTTGTTTAAAGAAACATAATTATGAATTGTAAATTATGAATTGTAAATTATGAATTATGAATTATGAATTATGAAAAATAAACTCCTGTCTTGATCAGGATTGACAGGATTTAGGGATTGACAAGATTAATTTTTATAAGTCTAACCCCAAAAGGTTTATAATTAAATGATCATAGTCCATCAAATAATCAGATCAATCATAGTTTAGACAATGGTTAAGGATTGAGAGGATTACTTTTTATAAGGCTAATCCCAAAAGGTTCATAATTAAATCATCATAGTCCATCAAATAATCACATCAATCATAGTTTAGACAATGATTCAGGATTGCCCCTCTCCCTAACAGAGAAGAGAGAGGGATATTTTCACAGTAGTTAAGAGTAACTAACCATTAAACTAGCAGGCTGAGAGCGATCGCCACTCATAGTAACACCTCGACCATTGGCCGCTAGATGGCGTACAATCTTATAAACAGTCTCAACCTCAGCCGTAGCCCCTACTTTATCGGCCAATTCAGCAATACTAAGGGAACTACTGGTTGATTTAAGCAATTTTAAAATTTCCCGTTGCAAAACCAAAATAGAGGCGGCTGCTTTTTTCCCTGCTTATACACCAGGTTGGTGATAGGCATTAATATTGACCAGAAAACCATAAAAACCAACGGCTCGTTCATAAAGGGCAATTAACATCCCTACTGTGTAAGCATTGACTTCAGACACTGTAATAGTCACAGAATCTCTGTTATTCTCGTATAATGCCTGTCTTGTTCCCATTAATAAGCCCGACAGAAAATCCCCTGCAGTTGCGTCGGCTTCAACTTCAATGGAGTCACCCTCACGATCTTTTAACACTTCAATAAAGGTAGCAAAGAAATTAGGAACGCCTTCTCTTAATTGTTGGACATAGGCGTGTTGATCGGTTGATCCTTTATTGCCATAAACCGCAATACCCTGATAAACAGTGTTACCATCAAGATCCTTTTCTTTGCCCAAGGATTCCATCACTAATTGCTGTAAATAGCGAGAGAAGAGTAACAAACTGTCTTTATAGGGGAGAATAACCATATCTTTTTCCCCTTTGCCGTTGCCACTGTAATACCATGCTAGGGTCAGTAAAGCAGCAGGATTACTTTTAATATCATTAATACGGGTGATGTCATCCATATCCTTTGCACCTGCCAGCATTCCTCTAATATCTACCCCAATTAAGGCAGCAGAGAGAAGTCCAACGGAGGATAATTCAGAGGTTCGTCCACCAACCCAATCTAACATGGCAAAATCAGCTAACCAGCCTTCTGCTTCTTTGGTTTGGAATAATTTACTGCCTGGCATGGTAATGGCCACTGCATGGGGCGCAAAGTCTAATCCTTGGGCTTTATACGCCTCTTGTACCTCTAACATCCCATTACGGGTTTCAGGTGTTCCCCCTGATTTACTGATGACGATAACAATGGTACTTTTGAGACGATCTTTCAGACGATTTAAAACCCGATCAATACCTGCAGGGTCAGTATTATCGATAAAATGGATGTTTAAGGGAGGAAAGTCGGGGGCAAGGGCTTCTGAGACAAATTCAGGTCCTAAAGCCGATCCCCCAATTCCCACAGAGAGGACATCGGTGAATTTGGGAGCGCCTGGTGGTTTAATTGTTCCCTCGTGAACTTGTTTGGTGAAGGTTTCGATGGCTTCGAGGGTATCGGTAATGTCTTTTCTGAGTTCAGCAGGGGCAATATCGGGGTTTCTCAGCCAATAATGCCCTACCATGCGGTTTTCATCGGGATTGGCGATCGCTCCTCCTTCGAGGGCATCCATATCTTTAAAGGCTTGCTCAAATTTCGGCTTGAGGGTGTCTAGTAGGCTATCTTCAAAGCGCATTCGGCTGATATCTAGGTAAAAATCTAGCCTTTCGTTATAGTACAGCCAATCTTGATAGCGTTGCCAAAGATTCGTCGTCATAATTCAGTGTTTGGGGATAGGGAGATAATCGTTAACTGGGAATGGGCAGGTTTGGGACTGAATGCTATGGTTGAAACGTTATCAGCTAAACCTGCCTTGATTGGATTGTTTCGGTGAAGAAGGATGGTTTGATGGACAAAGCCCATCCTACAGACATTTATTGAGGTATGGTTTGATGGGCAAAGCTTATCCTACGACTTAGGAAGCGCTTCCTGCTAAATGCAAAACACCACCTAAACCATGTCCCATTTCTACGGGAGAAATTTTGCCGTCGTGATCTTCATCGAGTGCGTCAAAGACTGCATCGCTTCCTAGCCATTCTTCACGGGTAATAAACCCATCCCCATCTAAATCATAAGTGGTGAAGATTTCAGCGCTGGCAATTCCCACTTTTGCACCTGCTTCTAATTCGTTTAAGCGCTTGGCTAGTAAGCCTTCTAAGGATTCCAGAGCTTTGGTAAATCCTTTGATCCCTTCATCGAGTTTATCGTTGGCCATTCGATCTTCTGCGTGCATTTTATCGAAGGTGGCTTTATCAATGGATAGTTTTTCAATCTCCATTGTTGCTGCTTTGTCGGGATCAAGCTTACGGGCTAATTCAGCCTCAGTAGCATCTAATTGGGCTAATAATTTGGGAGAAATGGTTAATAAATCACAACCTGCGAGTTCTTCAAGTTCGCCAACATTACGGAAGCTTGCTCCCATAATTTCGGTTTTATAACCAAATTTCTTGTAATAGTTGTAAATTTGGGTAACAGATATTACACCTGGGTCATCTGCGCCTTCATAGTCTTTACCTGTGTCTTTTTTGTACCAATCTAAGATTCGTCCGACAAAGGGAGAAATTAGGGTGACACCTGCTTCAGCACAAGCGATCGCTTGATGGAGGCCAAAGAGTAAGGTTAAGTTACAGTGAATTCCTTCTGCTTCAAGGATTTTAGCAGCTTGAATGCCTTCCCATGTGGAGGCAATTTTGATTAAAATCCGTTCACGGGGAATACCGGCCTCTTCATATTGAGCGATTAAATCCCGTCCTTTCGTGATGGTTGCGTCCGTATCATAGGATAAGCGAGCATCAACTTCGGTAGAAACCCGTTTGGGAACAATCTCTAAGATTTTCTTGCCAAAGGAGACAGCAAGGCGATCAAAGGCAAGGCTAACAATGTCTGCGTTGGTTGCGTCTGAGCCAGCATCTTTTTTGGATTCTAGTAGAGTAGAATCAACAATAGACTGATATTGGGGCATTTGAGCAGCTGCCGTGATTAATGAGGGGTTTGTCGTGGCATCTCTCGGTTTAAATTTCTCAATGGCTTGAATATCGCCTGTATCAGCCACCACAACGGTCATGGTGCGGAGTTGTTCTAAGAGGGTTTGAGCCATAATAGATGTCAGATGATAGTAATCTTAATACTTAGGACAAATTATAAAGAGATTGACAAGCTTAAAGGATAAATCTAATACTTTCTTAAGAAATTGACTGACTTTTTTCCCTAAATATTTTATTAAACCTTTCTTAACTCTTTCTTAAACAATCTCCGTAACTTGAACGATTCTGATCATTGTTTAATCATCTAAATTAATCCCTAATTCTCTTAATCTTTGTTCGAGTTGGGCTGTTCGTTGCTTTTCAAGTTCTAATTCTTCTTGGATTTGCTGTTTAGCTAATTGCTCAGATTCTAATTCTTCTTGAATTTGCTGACGCATTAACTTTTCTCGTTCTTTATCTAATCTTTCCTGTATTGCGGCTTCTTTGGGAGTCGGTACTAATTCACCCTCTAAGGTAAAATATCTTAGTTTATTTTCATAAATTCCTAAGTATAATCCTAATTGTTGACTCTCTAAATATCCTTCTTGATTTGGTTTAATGGCTTCATAATTTCCCCCAATTAAAACAAATCCTTGAAACTCTAAACTATTGGGATCAAACCAAAAGTATTCTGGGGTACGGAAGGTATTTTGATAAAGTGTCTTTTTCTTGGTGCGGTCAACCTTAGCGGTGGAGTCAGAGAGAATCTCTATAATAAGATTGGGATAGTTTCCTCCTTCTCCCCACACTACCCAGCTTTTTCGGGGTCTTTTTTCTGTATTTAAAACAACAAAAAAATCGGGTCCACAAAAGTCTTTATTTTTTAGCTGTTCTTGGTTATAGTAAATGGTTAGGTTGCCCGATGCATAATAATCGGTTCTCTCGGACCATAACCAGTCTAAACAGGCTAGGAGTAGGGTAATTTGTTGTAGATGTAAGTCACTTTCCACGGGAGGTTCATCACTCCATATTTCGGTGGGAAGAAGGGGGATCTCAGTGGTTTGTTGCAGGGTTTCCATTATTTTAACCCATTGGTTGATTGAATCCTATTGTAGCAAATAAACTGATAATGTGACTGATCATAAAATTTCCCGTCCTGTTAAAACTCCTCGTACTTCTAACATAGCAGAATAGGTCGGTACAATATGCAAGGTTTCCTCTGATGGGGTTTTGTCTAATGCAGTTTGAATGGCTTCTTTTAAGTCTTCTTTAAGAATTAAATTAAGGGGTGTATTTTCCGGTTGACTATATTTAAGACGTAAGGCCATATCGTAAATGCGATCTCCACTGACAACTAATGTTCCCCCTAGACTAACTAACTTTTCTGTATCCACATCCCAAATCCAAGAAACATCTGTTCCGTCGGGAATTCGATCATTTAAAACTAAGAGGGTGGTTGAGGATTTTCCTTTTGCTTTAATCTCATTTACTGTGCGGATAGTTTCATTCATTCCTACAGGATTTTTAGATAATAAAATTCTGACGTGCTTTCCTTGAATGGTTAATTCTTCTGCTCTTCCAAAGGCCGCTTTAAAAGATTGAATGGTATTAAAAATATCTTCTTTTTCAATCCCTAATTCTTGTGCCACTAATCCTGCGGCTAAACTATTATATTTATTATAAACACCGATTAATATTTGTGGCCAATCTTGGGAGGAAAAGGCCAGTTGACTTTTGGTAAAGCCACAGCTAGGACAAGAAAAGTCCCCCAAATGGGATAAATAAACCCCTTGATAATCGAGAGGATGACCGCAATTAGGACAGTAAATTGAATCGACTGCATGGGGAATTTCTTCTAAATATAATTCAGATTCACTTAAGCCAAAATAACGGACAGGTTGAGAGACTTTTTGTCCTAAATAACAGAGAGTTGGATCATCTGCATTTACTACAACAGTCGTGTTATTAGATAGAGGTTTAATGGCATTTTGCCAGCGCTGACTAATAGTATCTACTTCTCCATATCGATCTAATTGATCTCGAAATAAATTAAGCGCTAAAATGATTCTAGGCTCACACTCTTTTAATAGTAAGGGTAATATATTTTCATCGACTTCTAAAATAGCATAATCTTGATCCAATCGA
The DNA here is from genome assembly GCA_051439665.1 of Microcystaceae cyanobacterium. Lineage (GTDB taxonomy): Bacteria > Cyanobacteriota > Cyanobacteriia > Cyanobacteriales > Microcystaceae > JBGTGT01. Next base: position 7,504 of record JBFRWQ010000176.1, read on the forward strand.
CCGAATAAGTTGGCTTTAACTAATAGCGCTGTGATTAAACCATTAATTAAATTAGCGCCTGTTTCATTATGAACAACCTTATATCCTTGATTTTCTAAGATAGAACGTAATAATAAAGAAGTCGTAGTTTTCCCATTTGTACCAACCACTAAAATGACACCTTGCTTAATTTGTTCAGAGAGTAAGGTTAAAAGATGGGGATGAAAACGACGAGCAATTTCCCCTGGTAAAACACTCGCTGCACCTAAACGTAAAAAACGAACGCTTGTGGTAACTGTTTTAGCGGTGAGGACGGCTAAAGCTAAACGTGCTGTATCGATCCATTTCATTGACAATCTACGTCCTTAGTGATATTTTTCTTAAGAGTATTTCAGGGATTATAAGCGATTTGCTGCAAAATATCAAAGTCTTGTAGAATAAGCTTCTAGCTTGTTCCAGTTACTGATGCTTGTATCTCTGCTTATGAATGATTTAGATTAACTTATGCTATTATTAGGATAGCACTGTTTGAAAAGCTTAAGTTTTAAATATGATGCCAACTACTCTCTTTCAGCTTAAAGAATTATATGATACTGATGATTATTTATGGATTCAACAGACGATCAGTTTACTAAAAAACAAAAATTTTAATGAACTAGATTTAGAACACCTAATTGAGGAGTTAGACGATTTGGGTAGAGAAAGAAAACATCAAGTTAAAAGTTTATTAAAACAGATTATCAGGCATTTACTTTTACTAGAATTCTGGACGGAAGAATATGAAGATAATTATCGACATTGGCAATCAGAGATCATTACTTTTAGAGAAAAGCTTAATGATCGAATGACCAAGAATTTTTCTAATTACTTGGAAGATGAACTTGAGAATATTTATAAGCAAGCTCGCAAATATGTTAATGTTAAGTCTGGCTTAGATACATTTCCTCAAGATTGTCCTTATACGATTGAACAACTCTTAGATGAAGACTGGTTTCCCCAACATTAATCTAATTTTTGTTCTTTTTCGATCACAGCTTGACGAAATCCTAAAACCACAAACACATTAGATAGAGTTAGGAAAAACTCTGCACCACCGTGTAACCAATCGATATTAGCTAAGGTATCTCCATAGTTGACTTTAGCATAGATTCCTGCTGGAATAGTAATGGCAACAAATAACAAAAGAAGATAAAAACCAATTAATGCTAACTTAGGTGTTTTTCCAGAACGAGTCATAAACCAGAGAAACCCCAGATAGGGAAATAATGACAATGCAAATAAGGTTTCTTGAGACATTTATTAATTCCTATAATAGGTAATAGATGATCCCTATCATACCGTTTTCTTGACTGAAACAAAAGGGTTTCAAGCATTCTCTGTCAATGGCTCTGGACTTTTACTTACATACATTAAAGGAATATCAGATAAAATCTCCGTATCTTCATGGACAATAAATCAATAAATACACGCAAATTGACCTAAAGTGAGGAAGATCACAGTTATTCTGGACTTTCTTTGTTATGCTAATGTGAAAAGTAATTCAATAATCTGTACGGATAAACTATTTTTATATTAATGGAGGGTGAAATGTCAAACCAAATGGTTGCTGAGTTAAAACAAGGAATCTGTGCTTATAATTACGGAAATTATGTCGAAGCCTTAGCACATTTTCAAATAGTTCTCCAGAATG
>JBFRWQ010000177.1:0-6354 GCA_051439665.1 Microcystaceae cyanobacterium
GAATTAGTGGCGATAAAGACAGCGACATGAACCGCAAAATTCATGCGATCGTCAAGACGACGGTATGCGGGATCATTGCGATCGGGTTGACGAGGCCAACGAGGAGGCATAAGTATTTATTCAATTGGTTAAACGTAGTTTATCTATTATAACAGGAGGTAGGGGGCAAGAGGAGGAGAAAAATCATAGAAGATGCTAAATCATTCGTGAACAGTGATACATTGCCATTGCCTGTCAGAAGCTAGAAGCTTGTTCTACAATTTTTACCATTCATTTAGACTCACTATATAATTTAAAAAACGGTTAGCTACCTTAATAACTAACCGACTCATTCAAAGTTTGAAGAAGATAGGAAAATAATCAAACAGTTGTAATTTCTTTTTCTTTTTGAGCTAACATTTGATCAATTTTCTCAGTGAATTTATCAGTGACTTTCTGGACATTATCCTGTAAATCACGGGATTCATCTTTGGAAATATCGCTCTTTTTCTCCTGTTTTCGGACTGCATCAATGGCATCTCGGCGGATATTTCTGAGGGCGACTTTCCCCTCTTCTGCCAATTTTCCCACCACCTTGACTAATTCTTTCCGTCTTTCTTCAGTGAGGGGGGGAATGTTTAAACGGATGACCTTACCATCATTATTAGGGGTTAATCCTACATCTGACAGAGAAATAGCTTTTTCAATGTTAGATGCACTCCCTAGATCATAAGGTTGAATGGTGATAGTCGTTGCATCGGGAGTCGCAATATTTGCCAATTGATTTAACGGCGTTGGACTGCCATAATAATCCACTACAATTCTATCTAATAAAGATGAACTAGCACGTCCCGTTCGTACCGAATTAAAAGACCTTTGAGTTGCTTCGATGGTCTTTTGCATATGGCCTTCAACTTCAGCTAACTTCACAGAAACCTCCTACAATTGTTCCAACAGGTTCTCCTTTTATAGCCCGGAGAATATTCCCTGGTACAGAAAGATCAAATACCATGATGGGAATGTTATTTTCTTTACACAGTGCGATCGCTGTTCCATCCATGACCCGTAAATCATGAGTTAAAACATGACCATAGGTGAGGCTTTGGTAGCGTCGGGCATTGGGGTTAACTGTCGGGTCAGAATCATAAATGCCATCGACTTTAGTGGCTTTAAACACCACTTCAGCATCTATTTCGGCTGCCCTCAGTGCGGCGGTGGTATCGGTGGTAAAAAAGGGATTTCCCGAACCTGCCCCAAACACCACAACTCGCCCCTTTTCTAGATGACGGATGGCACGGCGGCGGATATAAGGCTCGGCTACCTCCTGCATAGCGATCGCTGTCAGTACCCTAGTAGGGATGTTAATATGTTCTAGGGCATCTTGCAAGGTCATGGCATTCATCACCGTAGCGATCATCCCAATGTAATCTGCTGTTGCTCGGTCCATTCCCGCAGAGGCCGCTTTAACACCACGAAAAATGTTACCGCCACCAACCACAATCGCTAATTCAATCCCATTGTTAACGACTTCAGATACTTCTTGGGCAATGGCCGTGACGACTTTTGGATCGATGCCATAGCCCAAATTTCCCATTAGGGCTTCACCGCTCAGTTTTAATAATACTCGGTGGTAGGTCATGGTTATGCCACAAGTTTAAGGATTACGTTTAAAATGTTTTTCTTTACGTTAAAATCGCAGTCATAAGGAAGACTGCAAGTTAAACAAGTCCATTCTCTCATAGAAAGCCCATTTTGAGCGTTTAAAATTAACTAGAGCCAAAGACCTTAACCCTTAACTGTGTTGTGAACAATTTATCTACTAAGCCTATCTCCCCCCGTCGCTATCATCAACTTTTTGCTGCCATTCTCACTGTTTATTTTGTCGTTACTTTCTTCAATATCGGCGAATTTGAGCAATTTATGATCGGATGCTCGCTGATGATCATGATTATTTTTGCTATACGAACATTTCCTCTACATCGCCCTATTAAATTCGCTTTTAGGGTGTTAGTGATTGGGGCATTTAGTATTAGTTTTGCAGAACTCTTAATTGCCCAAGGACTGGTTCATCAGATTTTAGATTTTCTTAGTCATATTGTTTATGCTTTTTTCCTCTCCCTTTCTATTCTTTTTTTGGGTCGCAAAATTAATCAAGCAGAGGTAGTTGATGAAGATACTTTATTGGGTGGGATCTCTATCTATTTACTATTTGGTATTCTTTGGTACATTTTTTATCACCTTGTCTATATTTTCGATCAAAATGCTTTCTCTCAAAACTTAGAAATGCCTAATTATCATTTACTTTATTTTAGTTTTACTACTTTAACAACCTTGGGTTATGGTGATATTAGCCCTGTTAATAAAATTGCAATGGGGTTAACCAATACTGAAGCCATTATCGGCCAACTTTATCCTGCTATTTTTTTAGCTAGACTGGTTAGTCTATATATTGTCCCTGATTCAGAGTAAGATAAGAGGGGGAAGTGTGGGAAGTGTGGGAAGCGAGGAATATAGCCCTGTAGATTGAGGTGCTTGATCATTAAAAAACTCAATCCCTTTAATAGTCAAGAGTTTAATTCTTCATTCTGCTAGAGAATAAATAAGTTCAAATTGTTTAGTGATCACTTTTAAATCATGATGCAAGAAACTCTAATTAATGCTTATATTCCCTTAATTTTATGGAGTGTATTAGGCTTCCTCGTTAGTCGCTGGATTCCTAGTAATATTCCTCGACTCTTAGGAAGAAGTTTATTTTGGGTGGGAATTCCCGTAGAAGTCCTAGCTTTAGCTCGCAGAACCAGTTTTAATAATCATCCTGAATTAGCCATTTTAATGAATATAATTATATTGGGTTTAGGGGTTATCTTAGCAGGGTTAGGATGGGAAGGTTTAAAGAAATGGAGCGCTTCTCTAATTGAAACTGTATCTTTACAAGCCAGTCCTAAAGTGGGTGAAGCCATTCCTCAAAGCGCTTTACAAGGAGGCTTTTTTCTCGCCACTTTATTAGGAAATACTAATTTTGTCGGTTTAGCGATCGCTCCTTATCTAGTCCCAGAAACCACTTTCAGTTTAGTTATTTGTTATAGTGTTTCTAATAATTTATTAGGCTCTTATGGGTTAGGAGTCTGGATGGCTAGTTATTTTGGCCAATCTTCGATTGAAACGAATGGATGGACTCATTTAAAACGAGTATTAACTGTCCCCTCTCTCTGGGCGTTTGGCCTTGGTTATACAACTCGGACTGTTCCCTTTCCCAATGGTATAGAATGGCTTTTACAAAATTCTCTGACGGTTATTATTCCCAGCGCTATCTTATTAATCGGTATTCGGTTGGGTAAAATTCAAGGGGCAAAAAGTTGGACAATTGCCTTTTTACCTGCTGTTTTAAAAGTGATCATTATTCCTGCTATGATTGGGGGAATAGGACTTTTATTAAACTTAGAGAAAGATATTTTACTGGTTTTAGTTTTAATGTCGGGAATGCCAACCGCTTTAGCCAGTTTAATCTTAGCAGAGGAATATGAACTGGAACAGTCAGTTTTAGCAGGGAGTATTGTGATTTCTAGTGTTTTACTGTTACTGATGCTTCCCCTTTGGTTATGGTTATTTTGAGACCCTAACCTACTTTAGTTCAATTTATTGAACCTCTTTTATGAGCCTTGAAATTAATTTCAAGGCCGGTGTCTAATAAAGCGCAAGATATGAGTTTGAAAGAATATTTGATTACGAATCCTTTGACTTTACTTCTCGTTCCTTTCGCTCACTATAACGATCAGTGAGATAATCCACCTTATCCCGTAAAAGTAAAGTAAATTTATACAGTTCCTCCATCACATCAACAACCCTGTCCCGATAAGGCGAATCTTTCATCGTCCCATCTTCATTAAATTCCTGATAAGCTTTGGCAACAGAGGATTGATTGGGAATGGTAAACATCCTCATCCATCTCCCTAAAATTCTCAAGGTATTAACTGCATTAAATGACTGTGAACCACCACTTACTTGCATAACAGCCAATGTTTTGCCTTGCGTAGGACGAATTGAACCAATATTCAAAGGAATCCAATCAATTTGATTCTTTAAAATCCCTGTAACGTTACCGTGCATTTCTGGGGATGACCAGACTTGTCCTTCTGACCATTGACTGAGTTCTCGTAACTCTTGTACTTTGGGATGGGTTTCTTCAACTTGTCCCCGTAGAGGTAAATCATGAGGGTGGAAAAATTTCACTTCTGCACCCAACCCTTAAATAATTCTCGCTGCTTCTTCTGCTAATAAGCGACTGTAAGAGCGCTCTCTCAACGAGCCATATAAAAATAAAATTCGGGGGGGATGGTCAAAACTTGTCTGTTGATTCATATTATAAATTGGTAGTATTCCTTAGATTATCTTTAAAGAAAAACCGAATCTTCTTAGGAAAATCCGGTTGTAAAATCCTTATTTATTTGAGCCTATTCCTTATAACAAATAGACCAAAATAAAGAGAATGATCCAAACGACATCAACAAAGTGCCAATATAGTTCGGCTGCTTCCACACCAAAGAAAGATTGACTGGTATAGTGTCCTTCTTTACGAGAGCGCCATAACACTGAAATGGTTAATAATAACCCAAAGGTAACGTGAAGTCCATGAAATCCCGTTAAAACGTAGAAACAACTGGCAAATAAATTGGTGGTTAAGCCCATCTCTAGATGGTAATATTCGTATAATTGCCCTGCCAAGAAAACAATTCCCATTGCAGCAGTCAGCCCATACCAGAATTGCAGGCCAGCGAGGTTATTTTTGCGAATTTCCTCCTGTCCTCTGTGCATAACAAAGCTACTAGAGATCAGGATGATACTATTAATCCCAGGGAGTAATAATTCTCTTTCAGGTGTTCCCGCTGGTGGCCAAACAGGGATAGTGGAATAATAGATAAGGTAAGCAACAAATAATCCTAAGAAAATAGCGCTTTCTGCGATTAAAAAGAGAGCTACACCAAACACCCGATAATCATGATGACCACCGTGAGTGGTTTCTGTTGTTTCGTAAGCCGTGGTAACTTGAGAGGGTGAAATTGATCCTTGCATATTGAGTGAATAGTTGATAGTTGATAGTTCATTGTTGTTAGTGAATAGGTAATAGTGAATAGCTAAAAAGCAGTTAGATTAAACGGAATTAATGATTAACTGAACAATTTTCACTACTCACTATTAACTAATAAGGATTCACTATTTTGATTCTGATCCCACTTCTGCTAACATATCTTCTACAGATTCATCACCATCGATGGATTCTTCATCTGAGCCATAATCGTAAGGACCTGCCCATAAAACAGGTTCTTCTTCAAAGTTTTCGATGATGGGGGGAGAACTGGTTTGCCACTCTAAGGTATAAGCCCGCCAAGGATTACGACCCGCTTTTTCCCCTTTCAGTAAACTCCAAAAGACGTTAATGACAAAGGGAAGAGTAGAAACAGCTAACAGATAAGCCCCATAGGTACTTAGAAGATTGAGAGGTTGAAATTCCACATCATAAAGGGCAATCCGACGGTTCATACCCATTAACCCTAACTCATGATGGGGTAAGAAAGTGAGATTTAAGCCAATGAAAGTTAGGACAAAATGAATACGTCCCAAGGTTTCATTAACCATTCTTCCCGTCATTTTGGGAAACCAATGATAGAATCCTGAAAATAGCGCTAAACCACTACCCCCAAACAGAACATAGTGGAAATGTCCTACCACAAAGTAAGTATCATGGACATGAATATCGAAGGGAACAGATGATACCATGACCCCTGTTAAGCCACCCACTAAGAAGGTAGCGAGGAAGCCAATAGCAAAGCAAAGAGAACTATTGAGGTTTAATTTGCCACCCCAAAGTGTGGCACACCAACTGAAGATTTTAATCCCTGTCGGAACAGCAATTAACATGGTGGCAGCCATAAAGAACATCCGTAACCATCCAGGTGTTCCACTGGTGAACATGTGGTGCGCCCAAACGATTAAGCCTAAGAAACTGATGGCTAAACTAGAATAGGCGATCGCACGATAACCAAAGATGGGTTTACGAGAATGAACGGGAATAACTTCTGAAATGATGCCAAAGAAAGGCAAAATCATAATATAGACTGCTGGATGGGAGTAAAACCAGAATAAATGCTGATAAACAACCGGATCACCTCCCCCTGTCGGGTTAAAAAAGCTTGTCCCCGCAATCAGATCAAAGGAAAGCAGAATTAAGGCTGAGGCTAAGACAGGGGTGGATAATAAGATCAAAGAGGAAGTTGCCAGCATTGACCAACAAAATAGGGGCATACTGTGCAGATCCATCTCAGGAATCCGCATTTTCAGGATCGTAGTGACAAAATTAAACGCTCCTAGAATCGAAGA
>JBFRWQ010000178.1:0-5749 GCA_051439665.1 Microcystaceae cyanobacterium
GAAATCACCCGACAATTAGCCTATAAATGCCGTTGGTATGGGAGAACCTATATTGAGATAGATAGATGGTTTCCTAGTTCAAAACGGTGTAGTAATTGTGGGCAAATTGCCGAAAAAATGCCGTTAAGTGTGCGAGAATGGGACTGTCCCCGATGTGGAACTCACCATGACAGGGATCTTAACGCAGCAAGCAACATTTTGGCCGCAGGGCTTGCGGTTGCTGTCTGTGGAGCGAGTGTAAGACCTGAGCAGAGTAAATCTGTAAAGGCAACTGCTAAGAAGCAGAAACCTAGATTGTGAGGTCTAGGAATCACCGTCCCTTTTAGGGCGGTGAGGATGTCAATCCATACCAGCTTTTCTTTAGTGTACAATAAGATGACTTATATTAACTTTTATGGTGGTTTTAATCCAAATGTAGCGAAAGTAAACACTTACCCAATGCTTACGACAGGCAAGTGCAACTACAAGTGCTTCTGTTAACCATGCTTGTTGATCTTCTAAATAATGAATTAAACCAATCGCCCTATCCTGCTTGTGGTTCTACTATTTTTCTTGATTAATCCCATAAACAATCAAATACATCACCAACTTTTAACTGTAATTCTTGTATAAAATTAGGCACAGGTAAAATTTCTAAACTGTCTTCAAAAAAGGTAGTTTGCTGTTGAGAAATATAAACAAAAATAGTCTGCTCATTGGGATCAATTAACCATCCCATTTGTGAGCCATGATTAAGACTGTGCAGAATTTTTTTAATGACTTTAGTTTGACTTTGTTCTGGAGATAAAATTTCAATAATCCAATCAGGAGCTAAAGGAAAACTATTCGCAACTGCACCATTATCATCTCTGGGAATTCTATCCCAAACAAAAACGGCTAAATCTGGAACAATAGATCTACCTGCAAACGTGCATCTTAATTCAGGAAAAGCTCTCGCAATTTTTTGCGGTCTTGTGATTGTATTAATTGTTGTTCCTAGCTCCATTTGAATAGCGCTATGTTTTCCTTGTGGCTTATGCTTTTGAATAATTTGTCCTTGAATGTATTCACTAGCAGGTTTTGTTTCTGGTAGAGTCAGAAATTCCTCTAGGGTTAAGGTTGCTTCTAGGATTTTTAGCATGAGCTTGATTAGATTTTAGCTTTCAAAATAGCTTTCAATTTCTAAAAACGGCAATTTTTGGTGAATAAAATGAATTTTTCTCATTTATTGTACCTACGCCTCACGAAGATCTGGTCGTGACGTTAAAGAAAGTTTAAACCTGTCTCTTTCAGGCCAAAGATAGGGGGACAATAACAATGTTACCTACTATTCGTTTAAGTTGATCTATGAACCTAGCAACCAGAGTCGGTCAAGTTCCTCCTTCTATCACCCTCGCTATCTCTGCTAAAGCCAAGGCCATGAAAGGAGAAGGAATTGATGTTTGTAGTTTCAGTGCAGGAGAACCCGATTTTGAGACTCCTACCCATATCAGAGAAGCAGCGAAAAAAGCCCTAGATGAAGGAAAAACTCGCTATGGTCCGGCGGCTGGGGAACCGGCTTTAAGAAAAGCGATCGCTAACAAACTTAAAACCGATAATCATCTTGATTATGCCCCAGAAAATGTGATTGTGACCAATGGGGGCAAATATTCCCTATTTAACTTGATGTTAGCGCTGATTGAAGCGGGTGATGAGGTCATTATCCCTGCTCCCTATTGGTTAAGTTATCCCGAAATGGTTAAGTTAGCAGGGGGGACACCGATTATTGTTAATACCACTGAAGCCAGCGACTATAAAATCACCCCAGAACAGCTTAAACAAGCGATTACCCCAAAAACAAAGTTATTTGTCTTTAACTCCCCTTCTAACCCCACAGGATCGGTCTATACACCCTCAGAAATTGAGGCTTTAGCCAAAGTAGTGGTTGATGCCGATATTTTGGTAGTGTCTGATGAAATCTATGAAAAAATTCTCTATGGTGAGACGCAGCACGTCAGTATTGGTTCTTTTGGTGAGGAAATTTTGCAACGAACAATTATTAGTAATGGTTTTGCCAAAAGCTACGCCATGACAGGTTGGCGTGTGGGTTATGCAGCAGCGCCAATAGAGATCATTAAAGCAATGTCGATTATTCAAAGCCATAGTACCTCTAATGTCTGTACTTTTGCCCAATATGGTGCGATCGCAGCTTTAGAAGAATCACAAGATTGTCTAAAAACCATGTTAAGCGCTTTTACGAAACGGCGTACTCTAATTGTCGATCGCATTCAGGCCATTCCTAAATTAAGTTGTTCTATTCCCCAAGGTGCATTTTACGTTTTTGTCGATATTAGTCAAACAGGGCTTAAATCTCTGGATTTTTGCGATAAATTTCTAGAAGAACAACAAGTTGCTGCTGTTCCTGGTGTGGCTTTTGGGGCAGATCAGTGCATACGGTTTTCTTATGCTACCGATCAAGCTACTATTGAAAAAGGAATGGAGCGCTTAGACAAATTTGTGCAAAGTTTGTTGTAAGTGTTGATTTCTCAGAAAAACTGCACAAAAGGAGGAAGACAATGACTTATCAAAAAGTATTTGCAGCCATTGATCAATCAGATCTCGGACAAAAGGTTTTTCAGCAAGCTGTCACACTGGCTAAACAAGATGGTGCTGATCTGATGTTATTTCATTGTCTTCCCTTTGAAAGCGCTAATTTAACCCCTTATACGACCCTTTATAACGAAGATATTGCTGAGTTTTCCCGTTCTATGCAAAAGCAATTAGAAACTCAAGCAGAAGAGATTCATAAATGGTTAGAAGATTATGGCAAAATTGCTACTTCACAAGGAATTAAAACCGAATGGAGTTGGAAAATTGGTGAACCTTCCCGTTGGATAAGAGATGAGGCTCACAATTGGGAAGCAGATCTAATTGTGATTGGAAGACGGGGTTTGCGAGGGGTTGCCGAAATGTTTTTAGGGAGTGTTAGTAATTATATTGTTCATCATGCGAATTGTTCCGTTTTAGTGGTACAAGGTTCAGATTAACAAACTAGAAGTTTGTTCTACCATTTTGACAATTCGGCTCTCCTGACTTTATGGTGATAAGCAAAACTTATACATTGTAGGATGGGTTAGGCACAGGGATTATTTTGGGGGAAACCTTATATCTTTTAATTTGTGCCGTAACCCATCACAGGCTAATTGTACTTTTTTATACATTATCCACCATCATGTCGGAATAGCCCCTTAAACACTAAGCTGTTTTGACAAAGCGAATAATTTCTCTGACTTGTGAAAGGAAATGACTATCCTCCGTTAATCGAGCAATCATTCCTCTAGATTCTTGAGCGATTTGCTCATGTTCAGTTTTATTCTGCACTTGAAATGCTTCTAAATTGCTGCTCAGAAGATTAACTTCTCTTTTGGTTTCTTGCCATTGCTTTTGTTGCTGACTTGCCCAAGATTGGTGATTCCCTAAATGTAGTTTATTTTCTAATTGAGTGACTCGTTTAACAAGAGTTTCTACCTTATTCTTCAAGGTTAAAACATCATCAATAGGATACTTGACAGCTTGACGAATTTGAGCTAATCGATTCGCTAAATATTGATAAAAGCGAATAAAAGGACGTAAACCCGTTAACAACAGGGTAGCAATTGAGGTACTATAACCCAAGGGGGTAATGTGGAAAAAAGCTAAACTATAAAGAGCGATCGCAGAGATTAAATGTAAACTAATGGCAAGGGTTAAAGACCAACGACACACTTGTTGAGCATAGTCTAAATAAGAAGGGTCAAAGCGAATTCTTCTTTTCGTAGAAGTTTCAGCATCAACCACAACTTCCTTGGCTTCAAAATAAATATTCCACGGAATAATCACAATCGTTAATAACCACCAAAAAATACCCACCCCAATTAACCAATCTACTAGATTTCCTGATGGCACATTAAGTAATTGTAAAATCAAAAAGGTAATTAAGCCTAATAGAGTAGCACCGACACCAAACCCTAAATAATAGGTGCGATAATAATTCATGATACATTTTCCTCTTGTCTGTTATAGTTGCTATCCTCTCAAATCAATCAGACTTTTAGACAAGAAGATGTGACAATTTTTCAACTGTTCACTAACTTATTGCAATTTTTTAGTCATTTTTCGTAAACAATATCCATAATTGATAATTTTAGAATAATTTATGATTTTTTCCCAAATAAGTAGGCAAAATTAAATATAAAATAGCATTGGGGAACAATTATTGATTCTTCTATCCTAAGTTTTTTACCTACCTATGCAAAGTCAACCCTCCCTCACCATCCCTGAACATACCTTAGATCGGGACTGTACCACATTATCCCGTCATGTACTTCAGCAATTGCAGAGTTTTTCCCCTGATGCACAGGATTTAAGCTCTATTATGAACCGTATTGCCTTAGCAGGGAAATTAATTGCTCGTCGTTTAAGTAAAGCAGGATTGATGGCCGATGTATTAGGGTTTACGGGTGAAACCAATGTCCAGGGAGAATCCGTCAAAAAAATGGATGTTTTCGCCAACGAAGTGTTTATCTCTGTCTTTAAACAAAGTGGCTTAGTCTGTCGTCTTGCGTCGGAGGAAATGGATAAACCCTATTATATTCCTGAAAACTGTCCCATTGGCCGTTATACTCTCCTTTATGATCCCATCGATGGCTCATCTAACGTAGATATTAACCTTAATGTAGGGTCAATTTTTGCCATTCGACAGCAAAAAGGGGATGATTTAGATGGAGAAGCCAAAGATTTACTGCAAAATGGTTATCAACAAATTGCAGCAGGGTATATTCTCTATGGTCCTTCTACTGTTTTAGTTTATTCTATTGGTCAAGGAGTCCATTCATTTGTACTAGACCCTAGTTTAGGAGAATTTATCTTAGCGCAGGAAAATATTAAGATTCCCCCACATGGGGCAGTCTATAGCACCAATGAAGGGAATTTTTGGCAGTGGGATGATTCTTTTCGTGATTATACCCGTTATGTCCATCGCCATGAAGGTTATACAGCACGCTATAGTGGGGCATTGGTGGGAGATATTCACCGCATTTTAATGCAGGGTGGGGTATTTCTTTATCCAGGTACTGAAAAGAAACCAGAAGGAAAGTTACGTTTACTCTATGAAACTGCCCCTTTAGCTTTTCTTATCGAACAAGCAGGGGGAAAAGCCAGTGATGGGACACAAAATCTTCTAGAAGTTATCCCTGAACAACTCCATACTCGTACCCCTTTAATTATTGGTAGTCCAGAGGATGTAGATCTAGTAGAATCTTTTATTAAAAAGTAGTCAGCTTTCTAATCACAAAAATACCAATGGTTAGAAGTTTGAAGGCAGAAGTTTGATCAATCACTTAAAAACGGAATTAACGATGAGAGAATTTGTGTTTGAGCATCGTCATAAACATTCCCCATCCAACTTGATGAATAGCTTTAGCCAGTTTATCTAGGGCTTGCTGAATAACTCGAAACCTATGATCTATCAAGGTTTGGGGATACTTCCTAGACAAAAAAGTGCAAGAAAGGGTAATGTAATATCTCGAAAAGCACTTCCCCCTCTTTTAAATCATCATAATCTCTCCTCCTGCCCCCTGCCTCCTGCCCCCTGCCTCTAAAACCCCACCAAATGACTTTTTCAGCAAGCCCCAATTAGGAGAATGTAGTATGCCAAAAAACCTGCACTTTTTCCCATAAAGCGATCGCTATAGCCCTACGCATTAAGGTGTTTGACAGTAGATATCTCTGAAACCCAGTCACAGCCTACTCC
>JBFRWQ010000179.1:0-7719 GCA_051439665.1 Microcystaceae cyanobacterium
CCTTTACGATATTGTATCTGATGAATTTACATGAGTAAGTAATCCAACAGGAAAATTTAACTATTCTATCATTTCTATCATTACTCACTCTTTCGCCTTGACAAGGGGACTGTCTAGCCTCTACATAATAACAGTGGTAGCGATACATTTTTTGATCAATCGGGACAAAAATTTATGAGACTTTTGGCTATTATTAACAATTATTGGACAAATATTAGCAAGAAACTGCTAAAGTTAACGATTATCTTGCTCTTGATTCCTTTTCTTTCCTTCATGACCCCTGCTTATCCTGCTCAAGCAGACTTACTCTTAAGTGTGTTAGCACAGGGAGATGCGATTACCGATCCTTATTCCTTGTTACGTTATGCGTTACCCATTGAGAACAAGACCATTCGTAAGTTACAAGGCTCAATGGAAGATATTTCTACCCAATTACGCCGTAAGCGCTGGCCATCTATTCAAAAGGATGCTAAAGATGCAGCATTTCTTATAGCTATCAAACGGGATAAATTATTAACAGGAATTCCTGACTCTGAGCAGGCCAGCGCCCAAACCATTGTCGATACCATGAAATCAGAGATCAGCGAATTGCAAGATGCGATCGCAGCTAAAAATAGCAGCCAAATTACCACCCTCCAAAATCAAGTCTTATTGGGCATTACAGCGCTTGAGGAAATGATGGTACAGGAATTTCCTTTTGAAGTTCCCGAAGAATATAATGCTTTACCCCAACTCAAAGGCCGTGCGACGGTGGAATTAGCAACCAGTAAAGGGACATTAACCCTTGTCCTCGATGGTTACAGCGCTCCTGTTACTGCTGGTAATTTTGTAGATTTGGTACAACGGGGCTTTTATGATGGCCTTCCCTTTATTCGATCTGAAGATTATTATGTTTTACAGACAGGCGATCCTGATCCCAAAGGGGTAGAAGATGGATTTATTGATCCTGAAACAGGAGAATATCGAGCAATTCCCCTAGAAATTTTGGTTAGAGGGGAAGAGTTACCTTTTTATGGCGAAACCTTAGAAGAGTTAGGAATTTATCTGCCTGATTTGGCCTTACCTTTTAATTCCTTTGGTGCAATTGCCCTTGCTCGTCCTAGTACTGAGCCAAATGGGGGATCATCTCAGTTCTTCTTCTTTAAGTATGATAGTGAAGTAACGCCCCCTGGTTTTAACTTGATGGATGGTCGTTATGCGGTATTTGGTTATGTTGTAGAAGGCCAAAATGTACTAGAAGAATTAACAGATAAGGACAAAATTGTGACAGCTAAGGTAATAGATGGTTTAGATAATCTAGAAAATCAAGGTTAGGAGCATTTTTCGGCTTTCTCAACTGGATTATTATGGTAGGGGCGCAAGGTTTGCGCCCGTCAAACTACAGCATTTGACTAAACGTTACTAAACAAGATTTATGGTGGGGACAACAAGAAGAAATTAAAAACTATTATGAACAAAGCAATTACTCTAAATTAGTTCACAATATGGTCTAATCAAGAGGGAGTCATAATTTTATTCATGAGTATATGTTTGCGTCTTTAGTGATAGAAAACTTCGTTTCTGGTGCAAAAGAGTGTTATTTCCTACAACAGCAAGTTAGGATTAGAGCCTGAGAAATGCTTCTTTTAGAAAGACGTTAATGATTATTGAAGAGTATTCTCTTAATTTAAAAATTGAGAACATGGTTACTTTTTATAATAACCTTTTACTAATTATCTTCTTTGTATGTATAATTTCCTTGTTTATTGTTATTAATAGTTTGATAATAGTAAAATGTTGAAAAAAACTATATTCGCAAAATAGAATTATATTCAAGACTGACATATTTATAACTATAGAGTTACAAAGTAAGATTAGGACATCAATAAAGCTTGAAACAAAAAAAAGGCTACCGAAGTAGCCCCTTAAGTAAATATCTTATTACAATCCAACTCTAATCAATCATCGCCAATTCAGCCGTTTCTGATGCTTTTGGTGACATTCCATAAATCTTAGGCGCAGACTCAGCAATCTGTTGATAAGACTGACGGACTTGTTGATTAACTGCCACTGTATTCACATCATAAAGTTGAGTGGTTAATTTAGGATATAAACCAATGCCAACAATTAATACCAAGAAGGACATGGCAATTAACAATTCACGGGGTTTAGCATCGTTATAAACCGCTTCAGTGGGTAAAACACAATTTGTCCCGAAACAAACCGCCTCATTCTCAGTATTGACTGCCTTAGTATTGGTTAAACCACAACTAGGTGCAGTCTCAGAACCGTAGAATAGTTGACGTAACATAGACAACAGATAAATTGGGGTTAAAATCAAGCCCACTGCTGCTAAAAAGACCGTCACAGTACGGAATGTAGAGCTATACATCTCACTATTGCTAAATCCGACAAAGACGGAAAGTTCACTCACAAATCCACTCATACCAGGCAGCGCTAAGGAAGCCATTGCACCCGCAGTAAAGAGGGCAAATACTTTCGGCATCGCTTTACCAATATGTCCCATTTCATCTAGCGCCATCGTGTGAGTACGATCATAAGTAACACCCGCTAAGAAGAATAAGACAGCAGCAATTAAACCGTGGGAGAGCATTTGCAACATTGCACCGCTAATCCCTAAATCAGTGAAGGAAGCTAACCCTAAAAGGACAAATCCCATGTGAGATACCGAAGAATAAGCTAAACGGCGCTTCATATTCACTTGGGCAAAGGAGGCAAACGCTCCATAAATGATGTTAACCACACCTAAAATAACTAGGATAGGGGCAAAGTAAACATGGGCATCAGGTAAAACTCCCATATTCAAGCGGATCAATCCATAACCTCCCATCTTCAGTAGAACCCCTGCTAAAATCATCGAAACAGGTGAAGAGGCTTCGCCGTGAGCATCAGGTAGCCAGGTGTGTAGGGGGAAGATGGCAAGTTTAACACCAAAGGCAATTAATAAGCCTGCGTAAAGGGGAATTTCTAAGGCTAAGGGGTAGTTTTTAGCAGCTAACTCTACCCAATCAAAGGTAAGCGCTCCATCGCCGTAGAAGGCCATTCCTAAAGCAGCGACAAGAATGAAGACAGAGGCGGCTGCAGTATATAGTAAAAACTTCATTGCAGCATAGCGCCGTTTCTTTCCTCCCCATATAGAAATGAGTAGATAAACAGGAATTAACTCTAATTCCCACATGATGAAGAGTAAAAGAAGGTTCTGCGCCACAAAAACCCCAATCTGCGCTGAGTACAGCAGCAAGATGAGGAAGTAAAATAAACGAGGCTTGCGGTCAACCTGCCATGCAGAGAAGATGGATAACGTACTAACCAGTCCTGCTAATAAAACAAGAGGCATTGAGATACCATCGACAGAAACTGACCAACTTAAGCCCAATTGGGGCAGCCATTCGTAACTTTCAGCCAGTTGTAAAGCAGGGTTATTAATGTCGTAATGCTTCCAGAATGCGTAACTCATGAGCGCTAGGTCGGCTATACCAATGCCTAACGCATACCAGCGAACAGTTTTGCCTTCTTTGTCGGGAATAAAGGGAACGGCAAAAGCAGCAACGAGAGGGAGAAGAATCAAGGCGGTGAGCCAAGGGAATTGATCCGCTATCATATCTTTTCTATAAACCTTTTCCTATCAATGATGTAATTATACCCACCCTGTTAAGTTTTGTAAATTTTTTTTTCTTTAAGTAAACGATTGATAAAAGTCAATGGATTTTTAAAAAGAGATAGAGAGATGTACTGAGGATGAAAGCCAACGAAACTAAATGATTGTTCCCTACGTCCCTAACAGATTGTATCAGTAGGTATCTAGCCCCTACCTGCCAAGCCAAACAAACTTTTCTGATAAGCTATGCTGTACAGAGCAACATACCTCTACTGTTCGAGCTAGGAGCAATTATTGTGAAATTCCACTGGTTACTACTGAGCCTCCTAAATCTTTTACTGTGGGCATCTCCCGCCGAAGCGGGAAGACTCCTTTTTTGGCGCTATGAACAAAATCAAAGTCGTCTGTTATTTACAACGGATGAACGAGTCCAACCCAGGGCGCAACTGATTCCCAACCCCACTCGCATCGTCATTGACTTACCAGGTGTAGTCTTAGGGCGACCGAGTACAGAACAGTCACTTGATGGCATCATTCGTAGTGTACGGGTGGGACAATTTAACCCTAGTACTACCCGTCTCGTCATTGAATTAGCTGCCGGTTACACGGTTAATCCTCAAGAGGTCAAAGTTAGGGGTATTTCACCAACTCAGTGGACAGTAACCCTACCTAACCCAGAACGAACACCGCCGAGTCAGGGGAATTCTTTACCCCCACCAACTCAACGGCCATCTCCTCCTTCCCCACCTCCCAATCCTCTCCCCTCTTCTCGTGCCACATCTTCAGGAGGAAGTGGTACAAGTGATGTGCGCATTACCAATAATGGTATCTTTGTCCGCCTAGATACCAATGGGGATAAGAAAGATATTCGGGTGAAAAAGAATGCTCGCAATCGAACAGTAGAGATCGATTTACCAGGGGCGCAACTTCCTAATAGTTTAGCCAATAAAACCCTTGCCATTGGGGAATATGGCATCGAAGAAATTAAATTTGAGCAGGTCACAGAACGGCAAAAAGGGGTCAGGATGATCCTGAAAGTGAGTCCTGATAGTCCTGAATGGCAAGCCGTGTATAGTCGCTTTGATGGGGTGGTGTTGCTGCCAAGGGGCGGATTTCAGGGACTAGAACGGTCAGGTTCCAGGCAACCTCGCACTTTAACTTCGACTGTCTCCCCAGCGCCCCAAATAACCACCATTGATGCGGTTTCTTTAACCAATAATAATCGCCAGTTGTTAATCCGTGCCAACGGAGACTTAGAAGGGAGAGGGCGCTGGAATCGTAATGGAGGGGTCTATGAAATTCGCATTAAGGATGCCCAACTAGCTGAAAATGTCCAAGGTCCCCAACTGGGAAACAATAGCCCCATTTATCAACTACGGATACGTCAGGAGGTTGGCAATACAGTTGTCCTATTGATTCAGCCTTCTTTAGGAGTGCAATTCGGGACTCTCACTCAGCCCAATCGTCAACAATTAGCCCTAGAAGTCCGTTCTATTAGCAGTCGTACCGCTACCCGTCCCCTTCCTACCACATCCTCCACTGTTAATAGCCCCCAAACCATTCCTGTTCCCCCTGCTCCGAGATCCCCTAATCCTCCTACCAATCGAACACCTAGTACTTCGGTTCCCCGTCGTCAACAGGGTAAAGTCCTAGTGATTATTGATCCTGGCCATGGTGGCAAAGATCCAGGGGCAATTGGCTTACGGGGCTTACGGGAAAAAGATGTTATTTTACCTGTTTCCCAAGAAGTATCTCGTATTTTGGAAGGACAAGGGGTACAGGTTATAATGACTCGTAAAAGCGATTATTTTGTCAGCCTGAAGGGACGTACCGACATGGCAAATCGGGTAGGTGCTGATTTATTTGTTAGTATCCACGCTAATGCGATCGGTAAAGGCCGCACTGATGTCAATGGTTTTGAAATTTTCTATTTCGGTAATCGGGGCTTATCAGATGCTATCCATCGAAGTGTTATGAGAAGTATAAATATCCGAGATCGAGGGGTAAAACGCGCTAGATTTTACGTATTGCGCAATTCTAGAATGCCCGCCACCTTGGTAGAAATGGGCTTCCTGACAGGAAACGAAGACTCTGCTAAATTGAGCAACCCCAGTTTTCGTTCCCAAATGGCTCAAGCGATCGCCAGAGGGATCTTAGAATATATTCAAAGAAATCGCCTTTAAGTCTATTTACTTAGACCAATCTTCGTGTTTCAATGATCACAATTCAAACTCTATAATTTGATTCGATGAGAGAATCCTTGACAAGCCGTATTGGTGTTTTTGATAGTGGTGTGGGTGGATTAACCGTATTAAGGGAGCTATATCGACAGCTTCCCCAAGAATCGATTCTCTACTTTGCCGACACAGCCCGACTTCCCTATGGAGTCCGTTCCTCAGAAGAAATCCTTCATTTTGTGCGAGGAATTCTGACATGGATGGAACAACAACAGGTCAAAATGGTGGTGATGGCTTGTAATACAAGTTCAGCCCTTGCCCTAGAACAAGTGCAGAAAGAATACCCTTTCCCGATTTTGGGGGTTATTTTACCAGGGGCGAAAGCCGCCGTGAAACAGGGTAAACGTATAGGTGTAATTGCCACACCAGCAACGGCCACCAGTCACGCTTATCGTATGGCCATCCACGAAATTAATCCTGATGTATCAGTTTGGGAAGTGGGCTGTCCAGAGTTTGTTCCCTTGATTGAAGGCGATCGCATTTACGATCCCTACACGAAAACTGTGGCGCAAGAATATCTTCATCCTTTAATAGAGAATAAAATTGACACCCTTGTTTATGGATGTACCCACTATCGCCATCTTTCACCGATTATTCAAGAATTACTGCCTAATGAGGTTAGGTTAATCGATCCTGCTATTTCAGTGGTACAAGCCATTGTTAAGGAATTGAATGTCATGGGATTGAGCGATCATTGTCGTCCCCAACCCACTCGCTTCTGTGTCAGTGGTTCACCCCAACAATTTGCCCATTTATCTCGTCAATGGCTCGGTTATTCACCAAAGGTGGAGAAAGTGATGCTTTCTTTAGACCTTCCGGCCTCCGTTAGCCTAGAATTAGCAGATTGAGTGGGAAGTGTGTAATAGAGAAAGAGTTGTTGGCTCTCTTAAACTTATGGTGATCAGAAAAACTGATGATTTGTCGGATGGGTTAAGCGCTTCAGACAGCTTTTCCTAAAAGCTTATCGCTTTTGATTTATGCCATAACCCATCGCAGGATAACTGAGAGAGTCCATAACTTTGGTGAATTATAAATCTAAAAACAAGATTAAAGCTCGAAAAATATGCAATATAAAGTTAATGAATTAAATCAAGATATTGAATTATAAAAATGACCAATCAACAACTGCTTCATTTAACCCCTAACCACAGAGTTGCAATTCTTCTCCATCAAGGTATCCTTGGACATCATGGTAAAACAGGATTAGCCTATTTACGCTACGGAGAAGGGGAAATTGTCGCTGTCATTGACGAACAATGTGCAGGACAATCTTTAGAACAAACAGCTAAAATTCCCCAAAATATCCCCATTGTTGCCCATCTTCAACAAGCGCTAACCTATGAACCCGATGTATTATTAATTGGTATTGCCCCATCTGGAGGCGCATTACCTGAAACATGGCAACAAGAAATTGATTTAGCGGTTAATGAGGGCTTATCCATTGTTAATGGACTTCACACGCCCCTTTCTCCCAGATATTCTACCTTAACAACTAATCAATGGGTTTGGGATGTACGGCATGATCTTCCAAAAGTAGGCATTGCAAGCGGAAAAGCTCAGAAGTTACCCTGTCAGCGTATTTTAACAGTGGGGACAGATATGTGCGTGGGAAAAATGTCAACCTGTTTAGAATTGAATCGTTCTGCTGTTAAAAAAGGCATTAAATCGAAGTTTTTAGGAACAGGACAAGGCGGAATTATGATTAGTGGGGCGGGTATTCCTTTAGATGCAGTGAGGGTAGATTTTGCGGCTGGTGCGGTGGAAGATTTAGTGTTACGGTATGGAGAAGAGCATGAAATACTCTGGATTGAGGGACAGGGTTCTCTGTTGCATCCTGGTTCAACTGCTACCTTACCTCTGATACGAGGAAGTCAACCCACTGGG
>JBFRWQ010000180.1:0-12275 GCA_051439665.1 Microcystaceae cyanobacterium
AACTGAATTGCCTTTAGTAGTAGATAGTCGCTCAGAAAAAGAGTTACTATCTCGTTTTCAGGCAGGGAGACAGCTTTATAATTGTTTACTCTCTGAAGCGATGACCCGTATGAATCTAGTCCGAAATAGTAGAGCCGATCAAGAAGCGAAACAAATCCCGAAAACAGAGAAGAAAAAGCGACAAAAAGCTTTTAAAGAGGCAAGACAGGCTGATCGTTACTCAGATTATGACTTACAAGCTTATGCCACTATTGTTAGTCGTCAATCTCGTTGGATAGGTTCCCAATTAGATTCTAATACCCAACAGAAACTAGCCACAAGAGCATTCCAAGCTAGTGAAAAGGTGATGTTGGGACAAGCTAAACGGGTAAGATTTAAAGTCCCCTCTCGGTTTCGTTCGCTAGAAGGCAAAACTAATAAACAGGGTATTAGATGGTCGAATAATCAATTTGTTTGGGGGAAATTGAAGCTCAAAGCGATTATTGATCCCCTAAATATAGTCACCCAACATGGCTTGAATGCACCTATTAAGTTAGTTCGCATCCTTTGGCGAGAATTGAACGGAAAACGACGCTGGTATGTTCAATTGGTCTGTAAAGGAAAACCTTTCATTAAACCCAAGAATACTGTTTTAGATGGGCTAATTGGACTAGATTTAAACCTTCACAATCTAGCCTTTGTGGGAGATAAGCAAGCAGGTTTATTACCCTTTGCTGAAGATGTACCTGATTTAAGTCAGGAAATTCGTTCCTTACAGCGTAAAATGGAACGTTCTAGACGGGCAAATAACCCTGATAATTATCATCCTTCTTTTAATGCTAGAAAAGGACGTAAACAAGTCGTTAAAAAGGGTAAGGCTAAGAGAGGAAAGCGTAAATGGCGTAACTCTCAGACTTATGGCAAAACTGCCCGTAAGAAACGGGAATTAGAACGAAAAAGAACCGCTTATGCCCGAACCCAAAACAGAAGACTGGTGAATGAAGTCTTACGTCATGGTAAGCAAATCAAAACAGAAAAAGTCTCAGTTAAAGGGTGGCAGAAGCGGTTTGGTAAAGCAATCGGCGCAAAATCTCCCAGTTTTGTGCAATCGGAATTGAAACGCAAAGCTGAAAACGCTGGTGGTTCATTTCAAACCTTCTCAACTCAAACGACTGCTCTTTCTCAAACTCACTTAACGGGAGAGAGAATTAAAAAATCTCTCAGTGAGCGCATTCATTACGATGTAACGGGAATTGTTATGCATAGGGATTTATTTAGTGCGTATTTAAGTCGTTTTGTTGAGGATAACAAGCTTTCCTGTGCAGATGCTCAATCTGAGTATCCAAGGTTGGAGTCGATCTTGAAAGGGGCATGGGAGTCTTATGACTGACAAATGGCGAAACGAGTAGGCGAGTCCGAAAGTCCGCAATTGGTGGTAACATCAACTCCGGCAGAGCCATTCCCTTTGAAGCTAGGAAAAGTTAGCCAGATAGCCATTCGGCAAAGATTCGGGCGACAAGCTAATTCCAACTCCTAGCCTGAATCCACGTCGCTTTAGCGCGTGGAGTGGCTCAAATAGTAAGTCCTATATTTTGTACTGTAATATTGATTACAAGCTATCATTACAATCACTCTTTGGCAGTGATATAAATCACTTATAGATGTGATGAGGATCATTGACTAGACGATTGGAAGTTCACTAAGCTATTAGCCGTTGCAGATTTGGTTGGGTAGTCAGGCAGGGGGCAGGATGCAGGAAAGATTGACTAATAACCAGTTTAAAGAGGTATTAGCTTAGTAAGCGCTTTAGGGCTTCAGCCCTCACTATGAGCTTCAAGTTGATAGAGTCATTTATAACCCTAATATCTGTGTCAAAGAAAAAGGCGTAAATTGATTATTTTTATTTTCAGGACGAAAAACATAAGCTTCTTCTCGCTCTTTTAAAGCAAAATTTTGATCAGAATAAAGGATCGATACAGGAGGATCTTGATGTTTAAATAAGTCAAAGACACTCGGTAAGGTATCCAAATATTCCATAAAAGCAGGCATTGTTTCTGATAAAGTTTGCAAGTTATTATTGGCGGAACTTACTTTACCATATAGATTGGCATCGAGATAAATAAGTTGTTTTTGAGCAAGATCAATCAGTGCAATATACTTGGTTAAATTATCCCCTTTAATGGGAAAAGAGAGTTGACATCTGCTGGGTTCAAAAAGATTTCCTGTTTGTGGATTTTCCCCCCACTGCAATGCTGCATAAACTTCTTGGGCTTGATTGAAAGAAACGTGATTATAACAAAGAATGTTCCACACCCCATAACGAACATTATGGGCTAATAATTCAGGTAAATAAAGATCGATTAACTGACAAGCATTTCCCTCTAGATCTTTACTATTAGTGGGATCTCCTGAAAAAATAGCGCTTCCATTGGCAAAATTTACATCAGTCCAACAACAACTTCCTAAAGGTGACCAATCTTGGGTAAAGAAATTCCAGCCGTTATCATACCAGAGATTATTAGCAGTTTCTCCTGTTCGCCAATAACTAGCGGTGCGGATAAAATTAACATCTTGAGGAATGGAAAAAATTGTCCCTCGTCCATAGGGAGTCAATTCACTATCATTGGTTTGTAGCTTAATATTATCTGTTTGGGGATCGAGATTAACAATAGGTGCAAATTGATTGACTTTTGTTTTAATTGCTTGTGCAATCTCAGCTAAGATTTCTTGAACCATTTTTTCATCTAACTCTCTCGTATCATCTACCTCTAAAATTTGCAGCTTTGTCCAATTTCCTTGGGGAGCAATGGTACGATACAAACGATAGTTAACCGTTTCTAAATAACGTTTAATTTTTAAGAGTTGAATGAGTTTGAGTTGAGGAATAATAGCTTTAAAAGCAATAACCGCATCCTGACCAAAAATTAGTAATATTTTGTGTAATCTACGATAAAATTCACCAGGGCGCTGTTTTAATAGGTCTAAAACTTGAATGTCTTTTGCTATCAGTAATCTTTCTAATTGACAATTAAATGTGTCAGGAGACTGATCAGTATATAAAAGATGATAGGCTTGGACGACTTCAGGAAACCGTTTAGCATAGTCTCCAGGACGAAGAGCAACCATTAGTTTTTTCCATCTGTTTTTTCTTCTAAATACATCCTCATTTAAGTTAGAACATTGACTTAATAGATTTAACAGATAACGTCTTTCTCTCCGTTTAAACGTGCGGAATTTAGTTACTTGTTTTAAAGTAATATCGCCCTCTGATAAACCAACCGCTAATCTTAAAACATCTGTTGCTGAATTAACTTTAATAGGCTTTTCTTCTTCTAAGAGATAGATTAAGACCTGAATTAAATTTTCTTTGAAGGTGATTTTATCTGTGTTGATCAAATCCAAAAAATCATCTAGTAAATAACGAATATCTTGCCATTGTTGTTCAACCCAACGATTAGGTAAGTAGAGAATTGAGTTAAAAATAGCTAATAATGAGTTTTCTTGAGCAGGTTGTAAAACTTTGAAAGTAATTTTCTCATCTAAAGCTGGTCTTTCTTTAACGTCTTCTGTAAAATACTCATTGGGAAATCCCCAATACATTAAGATTTGTTTAGTCCAATAGTCTGCTTCAGACATGGCTAACACTTCTTGAGGAAAATTTTTATAAACGACAAAATCTCCTATCTTTCTATCATCACCTGTTATGTTCTGAAAAACAGGTTCAATTTCTTGCCACCATTTTGTTAGGGTTTCTAAAGGAACTTGATTGAAAACTTGATAAGCTTCTTCAGATAGGGCGTAACCATAATAAGATATGTTATTTAGGATAGTTGCGATCGCACGACGATCACTCTCTTTATTTTCTTGAGAAGTAGGTAGAGGAATTAAATGATGACGAATGAGAATTTCTGAAGCGTAAGCAGACATTTTCAGCTTTGGGAATTCAAAAAAGAGGGAAGGGGTGACTCTAAGGTTTGAGATTAGCTGATCAAGCTTAGAAGGAAGAACCACCATAGCCTCTTAATGGCCTAGTATATCACTTGTACGACACTGTTAGGCAAAATGTAACAATTATTTACAAACATATAGGTCTCTAGAAGTTATAGAAGGTGAGTCCCTGTTTACTGTTTCCTGATCTCTAGGATTGATCACGGTTTTGGGGTTCGCCATAGCATTGCCCATAACCAATAGAAATTATTTTGTATCTTTTTATATTTGCTCTCACGATATGGCTATTTACAAATTTTTATGCTAACGTTAATCTTATCTACCAAATCTTAAAATTTCATTAAAAATATTAGTCATGACTCTTGCCTACTTACCAGACGCTCCCTCCAAGGTTGAGTCCAGTTCCGATATGGGAACTTCCCGTATCAAGACTCGCTATCAAACTATCATCAGCTTTGACTCTTCCATTGAACACTCATCTGTAGATAGGGTAGTTTTTCTCTGGTCAACCTACTCTACCTCTGGTAGCATTGATGAAACTGATCTAGTTGATTTTTCTTATGAACTACTAAAAGATGGTAAATCCATCTACTCTGAAACAGTTATTGCTCATGGTAAGGTTCAGTCCATTGGTCGCTTGGCTCGAACATTTGAGGATCTAACTTTCTGTTTCGACTTAGACACCTCAACTTTAGAAAATTGGGATAACTACCAAAATGATTTTGTAGTCGGCCGCTCTGTTGCAGAAGCTTATAACATTTACGATGTCGGTAACTTTATTTTTGTTGATCAATATCAAAGAGGAGTTCTAACCGACTCATCAGGGACAACTTTTAGTCAGTTGACGAAAAAATTAGGAGATTTGACGACTCATAGCGATTATCTAGTAGATTTTGGCATTATGTTAAAAGGTGGAACTGGATTTTTGATCTCTCAGCCTCAGTAAGGCTTTTTTGACTTTATTCTGTATGACTTTCGAGAAATTAAATAAACAAAAGGGAGTCAGTTAAGGGTTTTATGACGCAAGTGCGAAAGTAACCTTAATTGACTCCTTCTTATTGCTAGGAGTAGGTTTGGTGGTTTCGGGTTTGTTGATAATTTTCTGGGGTTGAGAGGGCTAAAGCCCAACAACAATACCTGACACTCAATCTGGATACGATAACTAATATCTCAGAAAAAGGGTTTTTATTATTCATTCAATATTTCTGCTGTCAGGAGAGAAGGGATCATGCAAGGCAATTTCCCAATCTTCATAGGGTGGCTCTACTTGATATGTTGCATCACAGTATGCTCTCAAGTAGTCTGTGGCTCTCTTTTCAGCATACTTCCCATTAAGAACATTTCCTTGCTCATCTAGCTCGATCACATTGGCATAGATGGCATACACCTGTTCGATCGCACTCGGTTCTTTTCCATACAGATCCAAGTATTCTATTCCTTCGAGCATATAATGTGTTCCGCTTGACAGGAAATAGGTAAAAGTTCGTAAAGCGCCACTAAAGCGATCGCTGAGTTTCATATTCAGTATCAGACTTGATAAAAATAATCTTTAAATTAGGATAATCAATCTGTTTTTTCCCATTACCTTTTTAACTTACTTTAAGATTATTATCCAAGATTAATAATTCTTAATATTTATTTCCCCAATTTTGAGGAGATCGATTACAGTATATGGAGTCATCACTGAGCCTTTGCTCCCTTTGAAGAGGAACGATCCAGTTAATTGCTCTTTTATATCTTCTTGGTTACTGCCCAGATTAAATAGTGTAGCAAAACAAACAAATTAAGGTTTTCTGAACTCTGATGTTCATAAAATAAAGATACTATTAATTTTTTCTCCTCTCCATTCACCATATAGCTGACTCCTTTTTCAGCAAAGCGTAACAAGTTAACAAAAGATTCCAATTTCCTCCCCCAATTTTCTTGTATTTTGTAATCAGATAAACAAAAACTGTCAATACTTTTGATAGTCTGTTAAAACACCCTCTCTATTCTCTAAACCATTCACGCCCCTTTATTCGTTACCCTGATTGTTTTTCCTTGATGATTGCTAGGTCAAAAAATCGTCCTAACTTTATCAAAATCTTTCTTAAGAAAACCTTAAAAAACAGAATTAATTATGATTCAATGTAACAATCAGCCCCATAAAACCTAACGAAATCTAACTCAAAACTTAAGGTTTTCTTCATATTTGTTTCACCCCCTTTAATGATTAGCTTATGAATTCCACCCAATCAATTGCACAGAATCCTTCTTCTCCAGAGACACTATCCCCATCTCCTACTCTGAAAACTCAGGAAGAGACTGTAGATTTTCAGCAAATAGAAGTAGATTTTTCGGATCAGGAGGGAATGTTAAGTAGCGCTACCGAGTCGAAATACAATAAAACAGTTTCCGATGATACAGTTGGAGCATTTTTCAAAGAAATGGCTCGCTATCCCCTACTTGAGCCAGAAGAAGAGGTTGAATTAGCTCAATCTGTCCAGTTTCTCTTACAAAAAGAAGAAGCTCAACAAAAACTACAAGAATCTCTTAAGCGCCCCCCCACCAAAAAAGAAATTGCTAAAGCGCTAGGGCTTGAGAATGAGCGCCAGTTAGAAAATCGTCTTTATAAAGGGCGCATTGCTAAACGGAAGATGATTCGCTCCAATTTACGTCTTGTGGTCTCTATTGCCAAGCGCTATCTTAATCGAGGTGTTCCCTTTCTGGATTTAATCCAAGAAGGAGCGATCGGACTAAACCGTGCTGCTGAAAAATTTGACCCCAATAAGGGTTATAAATTTTCTACCTATGCTTATTGGTGGATTCGTCAAGCCATTACCCGTACCATTGCCAATGATGCTCGTACCATCCGCCTACCGATTCATATCGTGGAAAAATTAAACAAATTGAAAAAAGCGCAACGAGTTCTCAAGCAAAAGCTGCAAAGGAATCCCAATGAGCAGGAATTGGCAGATGAGCTAGAAATAACCCCCATCCAACTCCATCAATTATTCCAATTACGTCGTCAGTCCTTATCTTTAAATCATCGTGTTGGGAAAGGGGAAGACACAGAGTTAGTAGATTTATTAGAGGATCAAGATTTACTACTTCCTGAAGAAAAAATGAATGAAGCAATGCTTCAGAACGAAATCTTCGCTGTGTTAAGTGATGTGTTAACGCAAAGGGAAAAAGACGTGATTTCCCTACGTTATGGACTCACAAGTAGTCAACCCCATACCCTTGAAGAAGTAGGGGGAATGTTTAACTTATCACGGGAAAGAGTGCGTCAAATTCAAAGTAAAGCGATGCGGAAATTACGTCGTCCTCAAGTAGCACGTCGTTTAAAAGGCTGGTTAACCTAAGTCTGGCCATTAAGTAGCCAAAAATTAGGATAAATATCCCTAAAATGGAATAAGTCAGACATCTTGACAACAAGGAAGCTCTGATGATTTGATAGAGGCACTCTTTATCTTGCAGGTTGTCTTTTTTAGGCAATTCTTCACCTTAGTAGGGAAGATCATGAGAGCGGTAAAATACTACCAAAGTAGTGTTTCCTAACTTGAGGAAGGGATTGTAAAAGCTTAAGTTAGGCGTGGCTTGAGAGTGAAAGCCTAGTAGTTTAGACAGTTTAAAGGAGAATGCCCATCATTCGTTGGTACTTTAACTCACTCAAACTGAAAAGTAACCAATAGCAAATGGATGATTACGGTTAATACCGTTTTGCTCCGTTTTGTTTCTCACTCAAAGTAAAGTAGGGATATAGCAATGCTGTGTCCCTTAGCTACGGTTATAGTCCCAGCAACCCCAAAAAAGTATTAAGTGATACCAGATCCAGTTGATCAAACCTAGTTATCAATGATCAGGTTTACTTGTTTCCATTATTCTCTTCCCCACACTCCTCTATAGCAATCAGGTTTCAGTTGTGAGAAAATTGGGAGCAGGATTTAACAGTGTTAAATCCCTACGAGGGTGTATTTGTAGGGACATAATACTATTGTGTCCTCGCCTGTTTTGCTTCTCACATATCATTCCTGATTGCTAT
The DNA here is from genome assembly GCA_051439665.1 of Microcystaceae cyanobacterium. Taxonomy (GTDB): domain Bacteria; phylum Cyanobacteriota; class Cyanobacteriia; order Cyanobacteriales; family Microcystaceae; genus JBGTGT01. Next base: position 7,952 of record JBFRWQ010000180.1, read on the forward strand.
ATATACCTAAACTGGGTTTTATAAGTCGGATTTAGTATCTGTGTATATCTTCGCCGTGCCTTCGACAGCGCTAAAATGCTAAACTATTAGATAAAAGGTCTCAATGGATCAGCCATGAAGCGACAACTAACTAAAATTCTCGGCTTAAAGGGAGTAATAGTGAAGTCCCAAAAAGTGATCGAGGAAAGTTTAATTCTAGAAGTAGAAAAGGAAACAAAAATAGCGATTTGTCCACGATGTCACCAGAAAAGTCATCGTTTACACCAAAATCATTATTCTCTAATCAAGGATTTACCTTGGGGAGAACAACCAGTCTTTTTAAGAATCAATCGTCGGCAATTTAAGTGTGATAACTGTCAAAAACCCTTCAGTGAAGAGTTGGATTTTGTTAAGAAAAGACAAAAATATACCAATAGATATTTACAGAAGCATCAATCCAACATCAATGAAGAGTAATTGATTAACTGAAATGACTGAGTATTGCTATTAATAGGAATTGAATAGAAGAAGCTGAAATCACTAAAATTCGTTATACTAAAGTCGGAAGTTATCCCTGCTTCGTTGCCTAGAATAAAAACTATCTGATTAATAATATGAACTTCATAGAAACCTTAAGAATGGCTTACGCTATGTTAACTGCTAATAAACTTCGTAGCAGTTTAACTATGCTAGGAATTATCATTGGCAATGCTTCTGTTATTGCACTGATTGGTATTGGCCAAGGTGCGCAAAAAATGGCAGAAGAACAGTTTCAAGCGCTAGGTCCTAATGTTTTATTTGTTGTCCCTGGCTCACGCAAAGCCCGTAACGCAACCTTTGATCTTCCTCGGACGCTTGTGTTAGCTGATGCAGAAGCGATCGCTACTCAAGTCCCTAGTGTTAAAGCAGTTGCTCCTGAAATCAATCGCCGTTTATTAGTATCTTACCGCAATCAAAACACAATGGCAATGGTAGTGGGGACAAATTCCAGCTATCAATTAGTGAGAAGTTTTTATCCAGAAAACGGTCGTTTTTTAAATAACGTTGATCTAGAACGAAATAAGCGAGTCGCTGTAATTGGAACAGAAATTGCTGACCGTTTATTTCCTAATCAATCTCCTTTAGGACAATCAATTCGAGTCAAAGGGATTAGTTTTCAAATTGTGGGAGTCATGGAACAAAAAGGATCATTACTGGGAACTAATCAAGATGAATTTGTTTTTATTCCTCTCACCACAATGGCGCATCAAGTAATAGGTAAAACCTCTCCCTATGGACTGGAATTAAGTTGGATTAATGTGGAAGCTAAGGGACGGGATAGCATTAGGGCTGCTACGTTTCAGATTGAGAATTTAATGCGACTACGCCATAATATTACCAATGGAGAAGATGACTTTGGGGTAGAATCGGCTAAACAGATGTTAGATATTATTGGCAATGTTAGTCAGGGATTGACAATAATGTTAGCTGCGATCGCAGGAATTTCTTTAGTGGTAGGAGGGATTGGGGTAATGAATATTATGTTAGTCTCAGTCACAGAAAGAACCCAAGAAATAGGCCTTCGTAAGGCGGTTGGGGCTAAAGAAGGAGATATTATGATTCAGTTTTTAATTGAAGCCACCTTAGTGTCTGCTGTGGGTGGTATGATTGGTATCGCTTTCGGCGTTAGTGGTATTATGTTGATTGGAGCATTTTCGCCCCTTAACCCAGGAATTTCCCCTATTGCGATCGCAACCTCTTTAGGAATTTCTAGTGGAATTGGTCTATTTTTTGGTGTAATTCCTGCCAAACGTGCAGCTACCTTAGATCCGATTATTGCCTTAAGAAGCGCTTAATAGGAGGCAATACTGTTCGGTTAAACCCGAAATTTATGAAATGGAAAGTGTGGGGAGTGTGGGGAGAATGAAGTTAACTTTTCTCAAACTTTTCTCCAGTTATAGCTATCTTCTGCTTTGCTCGAAGAGATGTTAATCAATGTTATCGTTTAATAGCTAAAGTTAGACCATCACTAATAGGAATAAGAGACAGAGAAATCCGTTGATCATTATATAGTTTCTCATTTAATTGACGGATCTTTTTCGTCCGATTATCCTGCACGGTGGGATCAGCAACTTTTCCTCCCCACAAGACATTATCAATGGCAATGACTCCCCCTATTCGGACTAATTGTAATGCCTTGTCATAGTAATTATCATAATTGCTTTTATCAGCATCAATAAAGACAAAATCAAAACCATTGCTTTCTCCCTGTTGAATTAACTGATCGAGGGTTTCTAGGGCTGGTGCAAGTCTGAGATCAATCTTAGAAGAAACCCCTGCTTTTTGCCAATAGCGTTGAGCGATCGCTGTTGTTTCTTGATCCACATCACAGGCAATTATTTTTCCTTCTGGTGGTAAAGCTAAGGCCATAACAAGACTACTATATCCCGTAAAAACACCAATTTCCAGAACCTTCTTAGCATTGATTAAATTGAGTAAGAAAGCCATAAATTGCCCTTGTTCGGGGGAAACTTGCATGATAGACATGGGATGGTTAGCAGTTTCTTGACGCAATTTTTGTAGGATTTCTGGTTCTCTGACTGAAACAGACTGAAAGTAATGATAGAGTTGATCGTTCAGATTAAGGGTTTTAGTTGACATAGAAATTATGAATTATGAATTATGAATTATGAATGATTAACTGGCTTGTTGATGTCCTAGTTTCAAAAAGATTGATTCTAAGTCTTCTTGAATCATTTGGAATTCGGTAATTTTAATCCCTGTGTGGATCAGCGATCGCAGTAAATCCGCACTCTCTTCTTCTGTTCCAGAAAACTGAATTTTAAACCCGTTTTGTTCAGGAATTGGCATCATCTCTTCTACGCCTGTACACTGTTTTAATTCTTGTTCTAACTGCCCTAAACTATCCAGACACTTAATCTGAATATGTTGAGTAGCAAGACGTTGATAGAGGTCTTTTAATGAGGTACTCTCTACTAAGTAACCTAGTTCCATAATGCCCACAGAGGTACATAATTCAGCCAAATCGCTTAAAACGTGGGAAGAAATAAGAATAGTCATACCTGCTGCCCGTAAGACTTTTATGATGTCACGAAATTGCATTCTAGCAATAGGATCTAAGCCTGAAACGGGTTCATCTAACAACAGTAATAAGGGTTCATGAATGATAGTACGAGCTAAACTGAGCCGTTGTTTCATCCCTCGTGATAAAGTAGCGATAGCGCTATGGCGTTTAGGGGTAAGCTGTACTAATTCTAAGACTTCTCCCAACCGACGACGACGATAGGAAGATTTGAGGCGATAAAGTCGGGCAAAATAATCCAGATAATCCCCGACGCTTAAGTCTTCATATAAAGGGAAATCATCAGGAAGATAGCCTAAATGTTGCTTTAATTTGGGGTTGCTGTCGTCTCTTAATAAGCGATCGCCAAACAGGTAAATTTCCCCAGTTGTTGGTTCTTCGGCGGCGGCTAACATCCGAATGAGGGTGGTTTTTCCCGCACCATTGGGACCGATAAGTCCATAAATCTCTCCACTGGATACCTCTAAATCAATACGATTGACGGCAATTTGGCGCTCAAATTGCTTGGTCAGTCCGTGGGTAGCGATCGCTGAGGAATCCTTTTGATTCTCTGACCATTCTTGCAACATTTTCCCTAAAAGTATGAGGTTTTAATTCTTTCTCTTTTCTTATTATATGGTAATTTCTCTAGTGCCGCTTGGTAGAAGTAATTAACCAGTCCTAATTGCTCGTCACTCTCCCTACTATTCAATAATCTAATCTACTCTCCGTTCGGCTGACTTATAAGCATTATCATGAGTGTTAATTGATAAAATTTCTACAACCTCTCTAGTCTCTAGAATTCTAAATATTAAACGCCAAGTGGTCCCATCTATATTAAAACTTATAGCACGACAACTCCTAAGTTTACCTTTCTTTTTAGGATAGGTATAAGGTTGAGTTTCTAAAGATTCTAAATACTCCCTAAATTGGTAACTAAAATTTTTATTCTTTCTCAAAAGTTCTTTAGCTTCTTTAGCAGCTTTAGGATGAAATTCGACTTTAAACATTATACATCTTTCCCCTCTTCTAGTTCAGTTAGCCATTCTAAAAATTCTCCAGCAGGAACATTTTGAGAACTTTCTTCTGATAGTCTTTCGTAAGCATTTTGTTCAGCTATTCCCCAATCTTCTTCAGATTCTTGATTTTCTTGTTCAACTATCAAATTTTGACATTTTCTTCCAGCGTCCACTTCTTGTTTCATTAACTGTCTTCCATTAGCCAAATCACCTTGACTAAAAGCAACATTTGCATCATTCTTAATTGTGCTGCTTGACGAGAAAA
>JBFRWQ010000181.1:0-12575 GCA_051439665.1 Microcystaceae cyanobacterium
TACACCATGCAGGTCTTGTGCAACTCTCATTTGATAAAGTTGCTGCTAGAGATAACTAAGATAACTATTTTCATCAGTTGATGATGCCTTTTATATTAAGTCTGATTTATCAATTTAAGTTCAAACTAAATGATTATTTTATATTTATTGTTATCACGCATTAGTAACTTATCAATACTATATAAATCATGAAAAATGTGATCCAAGTGATAAGAAAAGCACTGTTAAATGATATAAATCGTAACAAAGTAAAAAAGTAAAAGCATTTTCCAGTATAGCTTTGGGCGATCATAAAAGAAAACAAAGACTAAAAGTAAAGAAAAGTAAATGTCAATAAAGACAAATCAAGAAAAGTAAAATTTCTTGTTACTTATACTAATTTTATTTAGGTTTAGCATCAAGTTTTTCAGTAATTAATGTAATTATTAACAATAAAAATTTAAAAAGTTATTGCTCTTTGCCGATTTATCTCATTGTCAGCATAAGTATTTTAAGAATTTTCAGGATGGTTTGATTGAATGATAAATAATAATTTTTTTCTTATTGTTACTTAATTGATTGAATCATGAATTATGAAAATTAGAGAGCGTTAGAGAGTGATAAAACTTTCTTACGAGTATGTGACAAAATATATAGCCCTACGCATTTGGGTATTCGACAATCAAAAAAGCTGCGATCCCTTTCATAGTAGGGAAGATCATTCTTCATTCTTCATTCTGCGTTTAGCTATACCTCCCCTACCCCCACCAAACATCAAAATAGGGTATCCTTTGGCTAAGAATACCCCTCAATTATCAATTTCATTAGGATTCAATACAAAGTTAACTTAAGGATGCGCCACTACGATCATAACTGTCACGAAAACTAGATTGAGGTTTCCCTTGAATATTAGTCCAATAATTTTGATCAACATCGACACCAATTTCAGCAGCAGCACGACTTAATAAGGATTGTTGACGATGTTTAATTTGATGGTGATGACGGTGCATTAATGCACGGGCTTGATTTTCCATAGACATAGTATAGTCCTCCGATTGCTAAAAGCTAGGTAATACATTGATTTAATTATCCTCTACTAATAGTTATATCATAAGATTCTGTAACAAATGATACAGAAAGCGAAATAGAAAAAAAACTTAACAAATTGGCTACAAATGTCTAACTTATCGTTGCGAGAATGATGGTGGAAGATTGCTTCGGGAAAGATAAAGGATTTCCTCCCCTAACAATGACTCATGAAGCTGAAACAGTTTAGATGTACTTAAAATCCTTCACTATGATCGATGCTTGACCATTAAAAGCGCTCAATACCTTTGAGAGTAAGGGTTTTTCTCCTTCGTTTTCCCTTCTTAATTCTGCATTTAGCTAGATAGTGATACCATTAATAGGAAGATAAGAATTCTCATTCGTTAACTTCAAACGTTGAAAATAAGCAGATATGCACATTAGTGAACTGACTCACCCTAATCAATTACATGGCCTTTCAATTCGCCAATTAGAAGAAATTGCCCGCCAAATTCGCGAAAAGCACCTCGAAACTGTCGCTGCTACAGGGGGACATCTCGGTCCAGGTTTGGGGGTAGTAGAATTAACAGTCGGTCTTTATCAAACCCTAGATTTAGATCGGGATAAGGTGCTGTGGGATGTGGGACACCAAGCTTATCCTCACAAGATGCTAACAGGACGTTATCACAATTTTCATACCCTACGACAGAAAGATGGCATTGCGGGTTATTTAAAGCGCTGTGAGAGCAAATTTGACCATTTTGGTGCAGGACACGCTTCTACCAGTATCTCTGCTGCGTTGGGGATGGCGATCGCCCGTGATTTACAGGGAGATAATTACAAGGTGGTGGCGATTATTGGGGATGGCGCATTAACGGGAGGGATGGCCTTAGAAGCCATTAACCACGCTGGTCATCTTCCTAATACCAACTTGATGGTTATTCTCAATGATAACGAAATGTCCATTTCACCAAATGTTGGGGCAATTTCCCGTTATCTGAATAAAGTCCGCCTCAGTGATCCAGTCCAGTTTTTATCGGACAATATCGAAGAACAAGTCAAGCATTTACCCTTTTTCGGAGAGTCCTTAACCCCTGAGATGGATCGCCTCAAAGAAGGGATGAAACGGTTAGCTGTTCCCAAAGTCGGCGCAGTAATCGAAGAATTAGGCTTTAAGTACTTTGGACCGATTGATGGTCACAATTTAAACGAATTAATCACTACCTTTAAACAAGCGCACAAAGTACATGGACCAGTTTTCGTTCATGTGGCCACTGTTAAAGGGAAAGGGTACGAATTAGCCGAAAAAGACCAAGTGGGCTACCATGCTCAAAGTCCCTTTAATTTAGCGACAGGTAAACCCATTCCCTCCAAAAGTCCTAAACCCCCTAAATATGCTAAAGTTTTTGGTCATACCCTGACCCATCTGGCTGAAGAAAACCCAAAAATTGTGGGAATTACTGCAGCCATGGCCACAGGAACGGGTTTAACGAAACTCCATGACAAATTACCGAAACAGTATATTGATGTGGGAATCGCTGAACAACACGCTGTTACCTTAGCTGCAGGGTTAGCTTGTGAAGGAATGCGCCCAGTGGTTGCGATTTACTCTACTTTCTTACAACGGGCATTTGATCAAGTGGTTCATGATGTCTGTATCCAAAATTTACCTGTCTTTTTCTGTCTAGATCGGGCGGGGATTGTGGGAGATGATGGACCGACTCACCAGGGAATGTATGATATAGCTTATTTACGCTCCATTCCTAACATTGTTGTCATGGCCCCCAAAGATGAAGCCGAATTACAGCAAATGCTGGTAACAGGGGTCAATTATACCGATGGACCGATCGCAATGCGCTATCCCCGTGGTAATGGCTTGGGTGTCCCCTTAATGGAAGAAGGTTGGGAAGACATTCCCATCGGTAAGGGGGAGATTCTGCGACAGGGGGATGATGTATTACTATTAGGCTATGGTTCAATGGTACAAACAGCGACCCAAGCGGCAGAAATTCTCAGCGAACATGGTATCGAAGCAACCGTTATTAATGCCCGTTTTGTTAAGCCCTTGGATAGGGAGTTAATCGTACCCTTAGCTGAGACAATTGGTAAAGTCGTTACCCTAGAAGAAGGGTGTTTAATGGGTGGTTTTGGTTCAGCAGTAACAGAAGCGCTGAGTGAGCATAATGTACTTGTTCCAGTGAAGCGTTTGGGTGTTCCTGATCAATTAGTCGATCACGCTAAACCAGATCAAGCGAAAGCAAAATTGGGACTAAGTAGTTCTCAAGTTGCCCAAACTATTCTTGACACCTTCTTTGAAAGCCAAGTACAGGAAACGGCGGCTGTTAGCTAAATTCTCTCCTTAATCTTTATTTTCAGTAGGGGCAGATTGTTATTCTGCCCTTTGTTGTTTATGGTGGGGGAAGAAGAGAATGAGGTATTCATGCTTCCCACACTGCCCACACTCGCCATATTTTTAAAAGCTTCAATAGTATTGTCTTTGACCCCATCCCCTTTTAAAATAAAAGGCGACAGTTTTTTTGACCAAAACTCGCTAAGATGATAAAGGTAGGAATGACTGATTTCTGCTTAATTAAAAAAAGGCATATCCTCGATCTCTCAATTTCTTGAACGTAAATCTACTATGATTGAAGCCACTATCAACTCTATCGAAGAATCCCCAATCTCTCGTGAAGAACGAGTAACCGAAGTTAAAAATGTCATCGAAACCTTACGAATTGCTGATGAAGTTGCTAGTAAGGGGTATTTGATTACCAGTTCAGAATTAGCTGATCTCATGGACATCAATGCTAGTGCAGTGACAAGTCGTGGCGATCACTGGTCATGGCGTAACTGGGTCGTATCCAGAGTCAGACGGGAAGGTAACCAAATTCTTTGGCAACTTGAAAGAGTTGATTAAGATGAGTGAGTGCTAAACTAGAGTAATTCGGTGCAGAAGGGAATAATTCCTTCTGCTATCACACCATAACAGTGTAGCTTCTTAAGAGTCATGACTCAATATAGTGAGTATGGTTACTCATTATAAATTAGGACTAAAAACTCCGATGTACTCAGAAATTAGTTCATTATATGGATAGACCAGATTTAGAGCAATATTATCAGCTTTTGGGGCTACCATCCCATGCTTCGCCTGATGAGATTCAAGAGGCTTATCTACGTCAGGTAGGGGTTAAACGTCGGCAAGGCAAGCAGGGGGAACTGGATACCCTTAAGTTGGCCTACCAGACGTTGTGGAACTATACTCTACAGCAGAATTATGATCAAGCTCAAGCTGCCCCTCAAGATCAACTCACTCTTTCCCTTAATGAGGCACTACGTCCCCATCATTTAGACGTTAAAACCCGTCTCAATGAAACAACGTTAACCTTAATTTTTGATGCTCAAACCGTTAAGCAGTCTGCTGTTCCGAAAAAACTGATTCATAAGATTTTGGCTGATATTGTATTGCCTGATGTGGAAAATATCAAAGTGATGGGGAAACGAGGAGAGAAAAATATTGCCTGGCGCTATCAATTTCCTTTATCTGAGATTCCTATTGAAACAGAAACGGAAAGATTATTAAAACAAGGGGAAGCAAATGTTAGAATTTGGGGCATCCCCATTGCAATTGTGCTTGCCTTGTCTTTGAATCTTACGGGTCTCAATTGGTTTTGGAATATGTGGATTCATGAGTTGGGACACGCTGTTATTGCTTGGTTTTCTGGCTATCGAGCGATGCCGACTTTAGCCGTAACTATTACCTCTTTAGATCAGTCTTTATTTGTTTATTTTGGTATTTTATTTTTATTAGGGTTACTCTTTTGGTCAGGCAAAAATGAACATCAACCCTGGACAATGGGATTAGCGGTTATGCTGATCTTAATTCAGTTTCAACTGACTTGGATGACTTCCCGTGATACTTATGAGATGCTACAAGCGTTTGGTGGAGTGGGTGGCGAATTTTATCTCAGTGCGTTTTTTATCGTTGCTTTTTATTTTTCCTTACCTCGGCGACTCTATTGGGAATTTTGGCGCTATTTAGCGCTTATTATTTCTGCGAGTACCTTTATCAATAGTTTTACTATGTGGCATCGCATTGATAAGGGACGGGCTTTTATTCCTTGGGGGACATTTTGGGGAGGACAAGGAGATGGGGCAGGAGATATGAATAAGTTAACGGATTGGTTTGGATGGAGTGATAACCAAATTATTGATACTTATCGTATTTTAGGAGATATTTGTTTATGGATTTTAATTGGGGTTTATCTCTATTTCTTATTTAGGTCATCTAAACAGTTACAGCATTATTTTAGGAAAACTTAAGAAATAAACAAATGATGAAATAGATGTAGGTTGGGTTAAGGCACGAAACCCAACACAACCCAATTCTAATGCACTGACACAATTAAAATGAGGCAATGGATTGTGGGCTAACTCTATGATTTAATGGGCGAAGCCCATCCTAACTAATGCACTGAAACAGTCCACTACAAGTTATTAGTTTGGCTGATCACCATAGAGTCAGGAGAACCTCACTTATATATCTAGGAGCTTGAAGTGCTTAACGTCATTACCTGCTGCAATTGTAAGTTTAAAGGATCTTCATGATTCACCACTAAGCCTTTGAAATTAACCGTAGGAATCATGGGTAAATCTGACTCAGCATCGGTAAATAATAACCAACGACTACCCAATGGTAAAGAATCTAGAGTAGCTGGGGTTTGAGTTAACCAGATCATCGGTGTTTTGGGGAATAAGGAGCGACTATCTCTTTCTTCTGGCATAATTGCTGCTAAGGTTTCTAAAACAGCCCTATTACCTTGAATTAATCCCGTTCCTGCTGTCCATAATCTAGCATTTAGTTGGGAGCGACTAGCATAAAAATACAAAGAAGCAGCAGCAATGATCGCTTGTTCAAAGACGGCCGAATTCCATCCTGAATGGCTATCTAAACCGATAATCACTTCTTCTGTCCCTGTTACCACTTCTAATTCTCTGACCTTAAATTCTTCAAATCTTGCGCTACTGCGCCAATGAATCAGACGCATTGCATCCCCATATCGATAAGGCCGTAAGGTTTTCGTCAATCCTTCGTTAGCTGCATGGTAATGATGATTACTCTGTACCCTTAAGTTATCTTGTTGTCCTAAACTATCAATAATAGGACAAGCATTAAGAGGAAGAATTTGAGGATAAACAACGGCTTTCAGGGGAGATTTACGGGAACGACGACACCAAAATAAACCAAACGGAGAACCACTTTTGATATCAATCGTCTGCCATCGATAGACCCCTCTTTGTTCTGTCGGAAGATAGTCCGTTAGATGAAAAGTTGTTCCTGGGGCAATTTTTTCTAAGGGAATAATTCTTGGCTCAGGAGAGAGTGAAGAGGGGATTCGATCAATTAATTCCACCAGAGAAACGGGAATTTTACCATTATTTTTGATTTCCCATTCAATCGTTAAGTCCTGGCCAGCGCTGACAGGGTTGGGGCAGCGATGACTGATTTGCAGGAATTTAAGGGAGCGCCAGGGTAAAACTGCTCCCAAAATGGACAGGGCGATCATCATGCCACTGAGTACATATAACCATCCTGCCATTGTATTAGCTGCTGCGCCAAAAAAGCAGAGAGAAATTGACATGAGAATACCCCCTGCGTAAGCTGGTGTTACCCAGTGGGTTTCCAACCATTGATATAACGAGGGGGACTTTGCCATGAGAATTTTAGACTTTTATTGGTAGGCATTTATTCCCTAAGTGAATTAGTTAGGGAAATCTCTGGTCATTTTAGACCTTAACTTAGGCTAAAGTGCTTATCTTTGGCGAGGTTTGGCTTTACTGACCCGTAGGTTTCTGCCTAGCCATTCCGCTTCATCTAATGCCTCAATTGCCTTTTCTTCTTCTGCGTCTGAAGATAATTCCACAAAAGCAAAGCCTCGTACTCGCCCTGTTTCCCTATCTGTAGGAATTCTGACACTTTTTACAGTGCCATAGTCAGCAAAAGCCTCTTTCAAGTCGGCCTCGCCAACTTCATAAGGTAGATTTCCCACAAAAATCGACATACAACGTAACTCCGAATCGATAACCTGATTAGTTCTTGGCAAGCTCGGAGCGACAAAGGCCAGACGAGAAATTGAATGACTGCACACTACCGAAACTTACTTAAAATTTATTTCACTAAAATATTAACACATATCGCTTGCACTCAGTTATAAAAATTTGCTTAAGCAGTGTTTAATGGGCTTTTTCCAAAAGATAACAAACTTCTTGATCGGTGGTTTGGCTAAAGTCCTCATACCAAAGACTGATGGAATTTAGGGGATTGGGTTGCCAGAGACAAATCATCTGATCTACTTCAGTCGCCAATTCATAACACACTGTAGGAGGGGAAAGGGGAACAGCGACGATGATTTCTTTAGGTTCATGATGTTTAAGGGTAATAATCCCAGCTTTAAGGGTTGATCCAGTGGCAATTCCGTCATCAACCAGTATTATTGAGCGCTGATAAAGAGAGGGGAAGGGTTTATGTCCTCGATAACGTAGATTCCTTCGTTCTAGCTCTTTTTGTTCTTTCTGTACCACTTCTTCTAAGATATGATCGGCAATATTTAACGAGTCAACCACTTGACGATTAATCACTTGAATCCCTTCTAGGGCGATCGCACCCATCGCTAATTCAGGTTGACTGGGAACCCCCAATTTTCTGACGAGACAAACATCGAGGGGGAGATGAAGTTTCTGGGCAATTTCAAAAGCGACAGGTACACCACCTCTAGGGAGGGCTAATACTAATGCGTGGGACTTATCTTGGTACAAAAGTAAGCGCTCTGCTAGTTTTTGCCCCGCATCTTGCCGATTTTTAAACTTATTACTCATGACTGTCTCTCCCCTTATCCTTACCTACATTGTAAGAGAGATAGAAAGAAATCAATCAAGGAAATAAGACTATTTTTTCAACCAAGCTTGTACTAGAATAACCAATTGGTCATGTTGGGATGGTGTAAGTCCTTTAGGATCAAAGCGCTCACGATAATAAAGCTCAAGGATGGGTAATAACTCTTCCCATGTTCCCACTGCTTGATCTTCTTTTTTGAGCCTAATAAACCATTGCTTAAATGTTTCAGAAGGAGAACGCCATAAACCTCTTTTATTTAAAGATTGTTCAACTAAATATAAGGGGGAAGACAAGTCGGTAGAGATTTTAGCTGAGATTTTTGCAGATTTTTGTGATAATTTTCTGATTTTTGTCCTAATTTTTGACCAGCGAAGTATGAGAAATAAAGGAATAAGCAAGCCACTATATTTAAACCAAGGTTGATGAATACTCCATTGCCAACCTTGACTAATTTTAAACTGGATAAATCCCATCAATTTACTCAGCCAACTTGCTTGGGGTAAATCTTGTTCTTCTAAACTGAACCAATTAGAAGGTGTTGTGTCAATCTCTTGCCAGCTTCCGTCAATATAAGCCAAAGTCCAAGCGTGAGCATGACGACTTCGTACTAGGTAAAGTCTTTCTAGAGGACTGTACTCAGCAACAACATATCCTGTAACGTAACGAGATGGAATTCCAACTTCTCTTAAAAGTAAAGTCGTAGCGGTTGCAAAATATTCACAATGGCCTGACCGATTATTTAATAAAAAAGAGGTGAGAGATTTAGGTTTTCCTGCGTCATCCTCAAATTTTAGGGAGTAGCCAAAGTGGTTAGCAAAAAAGGATTCTATTTGTTTTAGTTTTTCTCTATCATTTTTCTGGTCAATATTGAATTCATTAATTATTTTTTTAAGTGCTTTTTTTTCAGAAATAGGAACTTCTAAATCTGTTTCATCTGGCACAGCGTCAAAATTCTGACTTGGTTTAAATTCAACCTAATAACTTAACCATTTATTTTTACTATTAACTCGGACAGATCCATATTGACTTTTTTCAAGTTTTGTGATCAATTGGTTTTTGATATTATACGCACCATTGGGTTGTTTAAGTAGTCCTTTTTTATCTGGGAAAAAATCATAAATAGTCAGAGATAAAGTATCAGCATTCTGATCAGATAAAGCAATCGGCCAGTCTTTTTCTCCGTTGAGAGGTTTGATTTCTCTAAACTGAGAGCCTTTAGCCACCCACATTGAAGATTGATACCTATTATATACGGCTTGTCTCACTTTTAAAAATTCTTGATTGAGAGGATTGGATTTAACTCTAAATCTAACCTCATTGGATTGTTTAAGACTGCCTAAATATCCGATTATTGTATTACTTTTTAGTGGATCATTGGGTTGAAAAAAATTATCAAACCATTGTTCAGTCGATTGTTCTACATATTCTTGCAATTTATAAAATTCTGACAAGCTTCATGATCCTAATAAACCAGCTATTACTAATAAAAAAAACAGGGATTGAAATAAGCTTAAAAAGTATAAAACAATAGTAATTATTAGTGATATCTTGGCAAGACTTTGGAAAGTTCGATCAGGGATGACTCTGTTAATGGGGCTGGTTCTGAAGGGGGACTGTAGCGAGCGATGTTAATACAAATGACTGAAAGCAGTAAACCCACACCGCAACCGATCAAAAAGCACCAACTGTGGATAGCTTCCTTGTTCTAAAGTTCAGTATTTTCACGGTTGTTGATCGGATTGCGATTCGGCTGCAACAAAATTTTGGCTGACGGAAGAAAGATTAGGCTCATCCTTTCTCCGCTCATTTATAATGAATTGTGCCTAGTCCCTGCTTGCGACCAAACTTATAGTGCTACGCACTGATGCGCTTAGGCAGGAGACTCCGAGTAAGCTATGACGCTTGTTTCAAGCTTTGCCAATGTCAAACACCTTATTTTGTACTGCTATAGCTTATGAATAATCAATCATTCGTGCCTTCAGAAATTAATCAAGCTATCTTAGAATCACTAGAACATTTAATTCAGGTTGTTGCCCAATTGCGATCGCCGGATGAAGGCTGTCCTTGGGATCTAGCTCAAACCCCTCAAAGCCTTATTCCCTACATTATTGAAGAAGCTTATGAAGTGGTTCATGCGATTAAAAGTGAGGATACTGATGCGATCGCAGAAGAGTTAGGTGATTTATTATTGCAAGTTGTCTTACAATCCCAAATTGCCAGTGAAGAGGGACAATTTACCCTCCAAGAGGTAGCGCAAGGCATTGCAGATAAATTAATTCGCCGTCATCCCCATGTCTTTGGAGATGTAGAAGTGAGTGAAATTGAAGAAATCCGACAAAACTGGGAACAAATTAAATCCCAAGAAAAAGGAGAAACCCCAGAAGAAAGTCAACAGTTAAGTAAAAAATTAGGCCGTTATGCTGGTACCTTACCGCCTTTACTAGCCAGTAGCAAAATGTCTAAGAAAGCGGCGGCGGTTGGTTTTGAATGGGAAAATGCTGACGGGGTGTGGCAAAAATTCTCAGAGGAATTAGGGGAATTTAAGGAAGCGCTGGCAAGTAACGATAAAAAACATCAAGAAGCAGAATTAGGGGATGTTCTTTTTACCTTAGTTAATATTGCTCGTTGGTATGGTTTAGATCCATCTGTTGCTTTACAGGGAACGAATCAGCGATTTGTGGAGCGCTTAACCCTAATGGAAACCTTTGCCGAGCGCTCCTTGAGCGAGTATAGTTTAGAAGAGTTAGAAGCTCTTTGGCAAACAGCAAAGGCACAGTTAAACAGTCGATAAAAAACATTAATAGAAATGCTGAAATCCTGCTTCCAAGGTTAGTTTCTGAGGTTGAAACCCTTGATTTTGACTAACAAGAGCTACAGTCAAATCAGCCGTAATTCGTCCAATGATTGCAGCCTGTCCTCCTAATTTTCCTACTAATCTATTTGCTTCATTTTCAGCCAAACAAAGGACTAATTCAAAATCCTCTCCCCCATAAAATGTCCAATTTAAAGCGCTTTCTTGTCCGAGCCATTGAACTAAATGAGGGGAAATAGGCAATGATTCTAGGCTAATTTGCGCCCCTACACCACTCGCTCGACAAATTTGGATGATTGCATCTGCTAACCCATCACTACTATCCATTCCTGTTAGAGAGGTCATATTTCCTAGTTTATGTATCTGCTCAATTACGTCTAAGCGAGGGAGAGGTCGTTTATGGGCGTTAATCAGTTTAAGTTTAGCTGTTTCATCTAAATCAACTAATTGACTAGGATTTAATAATAATTCCAATCCTCCCCTTGATAAACCATGTTCTCCCGTAATGAGGATAACATCTCCAACCTGAGCCGTTGAACGACGAATCACTTGATGGGGAAACACCCTACCCAATGCAGTAATAGAAACTGTTACCTGAGAGGAACGACACACATCTCCCCCTAACATAACAGTTTGGTAAGTCTGTAAACAATCAGCCATCCCTTGATACAATTTTTTGACCCAGACTAAGGGGGTATCAGGGGTTAAACCCAGTCCGACGGTAATTCCTATGGGATATCCCCCCATTGCTGCTATGTCTGATAAATTCGCTGCAACTGAGCGCCATCCTACGTCATCTGCTTCTGTGGTTTGGGGACTGAAATGAACCCTATCTACTAATACATCTGTTGTGACAACCAATTGCTGGCCATTGGGGATATCTAGAATGGCTGCATCATCCCCAATAATGTCTGAGGGGCAGAAGGCTTGTAAGATAGGAAGTAATTGCTGCTCGCCCAAATCTTTAACCGTTAAATTAAGCGCTTCAGTGATGTTATACGGATTCATTATTGGATTGAATCGAAATCAAATGATTCTTAGTCAGGTTGATAGCCTTGGCGTTCTATCCATTCAAAGGTACGCTCTAGCTCTTGTAGGCTAATCAGTCCATATTGCCATAAAATCATAGGTAATGACCCAAAAGGTAGGTCAGGATGCCGTAATGCTAGGGTGATTGATTCAGTCGGCACTTTTAATTCTTCTCTGAGAAAATTAATCATTTTTTCTCTAGATTTAGCGAGTTCTATCATGATGGTCAAGTAAAAGGGATTATTATTGCGGTTAAGTTAAGTTTTCTCTCTCTTTTGAGAAAAAAGAAAGAGTCTTAATATAAACTTGTCACTTACTTTACAGGGTAATTGTGAAGATTCTGTGACAGGAAAATAACGTTCCCATGAAGCTAACGCTTTAGGGTGAGGTAAGAAATCACCCAAATGGGTGAAGTTGATTATTTTAGTGAACAGTGAACAGTTATCTTTAGATAACGGTACTTATTAGCCTTGCCAATTTATTGCAGGGCGGTCGTATGGGATACCACTCAATACTGTTCGGTTTGTTGGTTATCTGTTGAGATGGAGAGGGGGAAGTCTTCATTCTCCCCACACTCCCCACACCAAGGTAGGGCTAAAGCCCAACAACGACACCTTAATATTTATTAAAAAATGTTGATCGTTTGGTTAATCCCCCAAGTGCTCTTTTAGGATCAGGGATAACACCTTTTAGATGATGCCCAGATGATAACTGAAAATTTTTTAACCGTCTATGGGCCAGTAACTTCTTGGCGATATGGGCGATCGCTAGGAATTGACCCAATTGGTTCACTCTCTACCTGTTCATTTAATTGCGTCTATTGTCAATTGGGGGAAA
>JBFRWQ010000182.1:0-11531 GCA_051439665.1 Microcystaceae cyanobacterium
ACCCAAAACTGTTAATTATCCCACCAATAGGGAGGGAGACTATTTAGACTTTTTAGCACAAATTAATTTTGCAGAAATTCCTCAATTAGAGAATTTTCCCACACAAGGAATTTTACAATTTTATATAGATGGCCATGATGATCTTTCTGGTTTGGATTATGATAACCCAACGAGTCAAGATGGTTTTCGAGTCATCTACTTTGATAGCATTGAGTCAGATATAAGTAATCTAGTAACTGATTTTAATTTTTTGCCCGATTTTGATTATTCGCCAATTATCGGTGAATTCTCTTTAGATTTCATTCCTGCATCTTCACCTATTACGCCAATGGATGCTTATTTTGATATTCCTAATTTTTCAGGTGATTTATTGGGAGTCTATGAAGATTGGTATGTTGATTCTTTTGGGCAAGAAAGGGGACAACATCAATTAGGTGGTTATCCTATTTTTACGCAAAACGATCCTCGGTTTCCAAGTAATGATCAGCAAGAAGTCTATCGTTTATTATTGCAAATTGATTCAGACATTGGAAAATCTGGTAGGAATGAAATTTGTTGGGGAGATGCAGGAATTGGTAACTTTTTTATTAAATATTCTCAACTCAAGAAATTAGATTTTTCTGATATTTTGTATAATTGGGATTGTGGTTAATCTTGAATCAATCGTTATGTTTGCTCAAAATAATCTAAATTTACCTGATCAACTAAAGCCTTATGAAAAAGCGATCGCTGATACTATTAAACCTTATTTAAGAATCAGCACAACTCCTAACATTACCCAATGGTGGCAAAGTAAATTTGGTGGCTTACCTTATCTACCTAAAACGGTTAATTATCCAACTAATGAGAAAGGAGACTATTTAACATTTTTAGCACAAATCAATTTTGCAGAAATTCCTAACCTAGAAGATTTTCCTACTCAAGGGATTCTACAATTTTATATTGATGGGAATGATGATCTTTCGGGTTTAGATTATGATAATCCAACGAATCAAGATGCTTTTCGAGTCACATACTTTAATAACATAGAATCAAGTATCAATAACTTAGTTACCGATTTTGATTTTTTGCCTAGTTGTGAATTTTCTCCAATTAAGGGTGAGTTTGCTTTAGACTTCGTTCTTGCATCTTCACCTATTACACCTTATGAAGCACCCTTTGAGCAGTTGTTTCCTAACTTTAATGATGACAATTTACTAGATGTATATGATCAATGGTTTACTCAACAGTTTTGGCTTAAATTAGAACAGAATCAACAGCATAAACTAGGAGGTTATCCTGATTTTGTTCAAGAAGATCCCCGATTTAATCCTGATTATCAAGATTATATTTTACTCTTACAAATTGCTTCCCAGAATTATAATTCCGTAGAAAATGATATCAGTTGGGGAGATGGAGGATTTGGCAATTTCTTTATTAAACCAGATCACTTAAAAGCATTAGATTTCTCTAATGTTCTCTATAATTGGGATAATTAGAGGGGAGTGGGTAGTAGGCGATAACGATCGCTATTATGATTAACTAGGGGTAAATATGGCGCAAGTTTAACCCCCCATAGGCAGTTCTAATATCCATTTAATCCAACTACTCACCGAACTAGCTCGCCTTCTACGAGTGTCATCTGCATAACGAGCAATTTTTTCCTTTCCTTTGGCCATAATAACAACAATTTCCTCTTGAGAAAGAAGCTTCGCTTTCTCTAACGATACAGCCAAAGATTCATGAAAAATTCGGTGCTGCAAAATGCACTTAATAAGCTCTATATTTCGTTTCTGGGGATGTTGAGACATTACAAAATATCCATGCTCACTGAGGGAGTATCTTACCTCTTGTTTTCCTTTATCTTCTCGCATTACCAGCCCCAAATAGATTGCTGCTGTAACGTAATAATGGGTTTGTCTTCCCTCAAAGGCATATATTAGGGTGATTTCATCCTTACTTAGAAACTCATTGGCACTATATAACCGACCCAATAAATCGATAATTCTGGGAAAACTATCTGCTTGAGGAAAAGGAATCTGATCATCATCAGAAACTATTTTTGTTTCAGCCAAGATGCTTCTGATATCAGATATCTCAATATTACTTTTACTGATACAGTATCTATGTTCAGAAACTAATTTTAAAGAGTTATATAAATCCTCCTCACTAAAATGGAAACGATAGAAAGTAAATATGTCATTAGATATTGTCAAAAATATCGGCACAACTTCTTTTTCTATCTTTGAGTTCCACAGTCGGTAAGGATAGTAAAGCTGTCGAATAATAAAATCGTTGATTGTTTCGCTCTTGGCTTCGATAATCGCAAACTGACTTTCACCTTCAAATCCACCATCGATTTCACATTGAGAATTAGTGACTTTAATATTGTGAAGTGAACCCGTTTTTTGATCTCTGATTTTATAGTCAAATGTCCCTGTAGACATTCTGCCCAAGACGGTGAAATTAGTCGTTTCGCCAAGTACATCATCAATCATTCCTGAGAGAAAAGCACAAATGATAGCGGAAGACTCAGAGTAGATATTGCTTGGCTCAAGAGTCTCAATGTTAGCTGGAAGCTCTCGATAAGCAACCTCTACCATAGTTTTTTCGGGAAGCTGGAAATAACTTTCAAAAGTCCCGATAATGTAATTCCCTCGTGAAGTAGGCTGAATTGTTAAATTATGATCCTTAAATATTTGGGGAAGTTGAACGCTGTGATCAAACTTGGTCATTAAACGAGCTTCGCGCTGCTGATTGATTCTCGTCGAAGATATTTCAAAAAAGCCGTCGCTGGCAATTACATTAAGTATCTCCTCCTCTTTAAAAATAATCTCCCAGGCTTGATCATTCTTTGACTTGTCTGCGGTCATATCTGTTATTGATCAACAATTCATTTATTCTACCACGTCTCGAAGCTACCGCATTAATAGCTCTAGAGGCTTTGACATCTACAATTTCGTACTTAGGGTCAGAATAAATTTCTTTAATCAAAGAAGCAGAGGAATTACTTAATAATACCTGACAACCACGCTCGGTTAACTCGTCACAGAGTTCTTTCAATCTGACCTGCTCTGCTTCGCCAAACCCATTAACACTATAACCAGTAAAAGACGAAGTGTCAGATATCGGATGGTATGGTGGGTCAAAGTAAATAAATGCCCCCTTTTTGGCATTAGAAACGGCTTCAGCAAAATCTACGTTACTGATTTCGACATCTCTCTCATTTAGGTAAGCGCTGACCGATTTAATGACCGCAGGATCAGCAATTACAGGGTTAGAGTAGCTACCATAAGGCACATTAAATTGACCGCTACTGTTAACCCGAAAAAGACCGTTAAAACAAGTCTTGTTAAGATAAATGATTCTGGCAGCCCTAGAGAGCGGGTTTATTATATCCTTGAAATTATCTATTCTGTCTTGTTCCCTTAATGAGTAAAAGTATTCCTTAGAATTTTTTTCTTTATGTTCCTGACAAAGAGCTATTAACTCTTCTGGGTTATCTTTGATGACTTGATAGCAGTTGATTAGTTCACCATTAGTATCGTTGATCAGACTTTTCTTTGGTTGTAGAGAGAATAAAACTGCACCAGCACCTACGAATGGTTCGTAATATTGATTGAATTTTTTAGGCACATATTGTTTAATAACAGGTAAAAGCTGTCGTTTTCCGCCCGCCCATTTCAAAAAAGGCTGCGCAAGCGGATTATGCTTATATTTTCGTCCTTTTCCAGATTTAGGTAATTTGGAAGCAGTGATATCTTGCATTTTGCTGATGAGTGATGTCATTATTTAAAGGTATCATTTTTGATGATAAGCACAAAGTGTCTTTATGCTATCCTATTGGTACTAATATATCATTTATTTGATTTTTTAGACAACTATGTTTGACTTCGCTGCTCAGAATCTGATTGCCCTTGGCATGAAAAAGCTAGGCAAGGCAGTAGCAGAAGTTACCTTGGATGACTTGAATTCCCAAATTTCCATACCGTTGGCATTTCTCGATTCAATCTCTGCTGCTGAACTTTTAATTCGTGGACGCATACTAGAAATCGAAGAAAGGGAGAATGTTGAAGATTTGCGGAAAATTGAACTCCTGCATGGTTACTCAGCAAGAATGGCTTTCCCCCGTCTTCCAGAAATGCTTCAAAAGTCTATTGGCTATACTCTAAAAAAACTCGATGTATATCGCCAAACAGTACATTTGCGAACATTACTATTTACAGAAAATGTAAGTTCCACACAGTTAATTGAATCTACCTTACGTTTTGCTTTTGAGGTAATCGAACCGATGATGATTGAATGTTGGTCGCAGATTATTCTTCTTCATTTACCTGAGTATAACTTTGACATAGACGAGCATATTGAAACTTTGTTAACACGCTATTGTATTGAGGTATCTTATCATGATTCTCTTGACTCACCGTTCCCTTAAATTTTTAGAGTCCAATTTTAAAAAACTGCTGCACTCCTTATCTTATATGGGTTTTAAGAGGTTTGATAAGCAAAACAAAAGGTTTCAGCCTATCCTGCACTTTCTAACAGTTTCCCTAGTTTAATTGTCCTTAGATTTAGGCGTTTTACGGAAATAAGCTTCCAACACCTGACGAACCATCGGACCTGCAACCGAACCCCCTCCTCCCCCAGTATGTTCACCAAAGGCCACCACTACAATCTCAGGCTTATCATAAGGTGCATAAGCGCCAAACCAAGTATGTACTTTCCCTGGTGGCGCTTCTGCTGTGCCACTTTTGCCTGCGACAGGGGGTAAATGGGGAACATTTAATGCTCCTCCTGTCCCACCTGTTACTACTGCCCTTAATCCTTCCTGTAGGGTTTTAATGGTCTCAGGCTTAAGATTCAAGGATTTTTTCTGTTTTTCTGCTTCGGAGTCATTTTTAAGAAAATGGGGTTTGACCCGATAACCTCCATTAGCAGGAACTGCAAACATCACCGCCACTTGTAGGGGAGTCGCTTGGGTAAATCCCTGACCAATAGACATATTAACCGTATCTCCACCGGTCCATTGCCACTTATAATATTTGCGTTTCCATGCGTCATCAGCAATTAATCCAGCCGCTTCTTCTGCTAAACCAACCCCAGTTTTTGACCCAAAGCCATACAACCTTGCCCATTTAATAAGATTAGGACCACCAACACCAAGGCCAACTTGACCGTGAAAAGTGTTACTACTCCAAGCCATTGCCCGTACATAGCCCATTGGTCCAAATCCTGCCCGATTCCACTCGCCAAAGGCTGTTCCTCCCACTCTGAGATAAGCCATCGTACTTAAAATGGTATGAGGGGGATATTTACCCGATTCCATTCCGGCAGTCGCAGTGACGATTTTAAAAGTGGAAGCGGGGGGAAAACCTCGTAAGGAACGATTAAGAAAAGGATTTCCTTTCTTTTGTAGATTTTTCCACATTTCATGACTAATAGGGGCAGAAAAGATATTGGGGTCGAAGGTAGGAGTACTAGCCATAGCGATAATTCCCCCTGTATTGGGATCGATCGCAACAATTGCCCCTAAGTGATCGCCCAATGCAGCTTCTGCTGCTTTCTGAGTGGGAAGATCAAGGGCGAGGGTAACATCTTGTCCTGCTTTGGCTTCTAATTGACCTAAAACTCGCATGATGCGTCCTGCCCCATCTACTTCTAACTGGTATCCACCCCATTCCCCTCTTAATAAAGATTCATGGACAGATTCAACCCCCATTTTTCCTTTCACATCTCCTAAACGGTAGCCTTGCGATCGCAGTCTATTCAGTTCTTCCCGATTGATTTCCCCTGTATAACCCAATACATGGGCGGCTATTTGCTTATTCGGGTAATATCGTACCGTTTCTTGGTCAATTTCAATGGCATTCTGTAAATCACTACGATATTCTGCTACGGCGGTAATTTGTGCAGGATTGAGGTTACGGGCAATGCGAATTAAAGTAGGGGAGTAGGAGCCCACTTGTTCGACTTTATCGAGAATACTTTGTTCTGTTACCCCTAATGCTTGGGCTAATCGACTAATTTTGCGTTCCCAGTTTTCTTGCTGTTGAATACGAGGCCAGAGATAAGCAACATGGGAAAGACGGGTAGTAGCGAGGACTTTTCCCTTACGATCAAAGATATTACCTCTAACGGGTGGCTTAGGAACAATACGAATACGGTTATTTTCCGCTCTTTCTCGGAATTGACTGCCTTCTACAATTTGTAAATACCATAATCTTGCGCCCACTGCTCCTAGCATTAATAAAGCTAGTAAACCCATAATATACCATCCCTGACGGTGATTTCCTACCGTCAAGCCTGATTTGCGACGATGTTGGACATAAGAGTAGGAAGGGGAAGGAACTGAACGGGGTTTAGACACTGAGGGCATAATAGACACGACTCCCTGACCATAACTGCCTATCATTGTAGTCAGATTTTACACCCATTGTGGGGAGTATGGGGAGTGTGGGAAGAATGAATACTTTCCCTATCCTCCCCCTATCTATATCAAAAGCTTACCAACAAACTAAACAGTATTGGTATTCGGCAAGAAAGAATGAGCAAAATATTGATTTGAGATATTTTTCTTCTAACCAAATGGGTTTATCTGTAGAATCATAGTTTAATAACTTGACGATTAACTTAGATAACTTTCCTTATTTAATCTTAACAAAAATTAACATTAAATTAAATTTAATTAGGTTTGACAAGCTGTCTTTTGACAATCAAGAGAAAGATTATTCATCATAGACAATGTTAGTTTGAAACCTATCCTTGAGGAAAACATGAAAAAACTCATTACCTTAACCTTGTTAACGGTTAGCTTACTCTTCTTGAGCTTTAACCCAACAGCTTTAGCGGCTGATATTGCTCATGGAGGACAAATTTTCTCGGCTCAATGTGCTGCTTGTCATGCAGGTGGCAGAAATGTGATAAGTGCGAATAATACCTTAAAAAAAGATGCTTTAGAGAAATATGGAATGTATGATTTAGCAGCGATTAAAAATCAAGTCACTAACGGCAAAGCTGCTATGCCCGCCTTTGGCAATCGTATATCTTCAGAGGATATTGAAGATGTGGCCAGCTATGTCTTAGCACAAGCTGAAAAAGGCTGGTAAAGTCTTAAATTGGTTAGGGTTCCCGAATTATGATCTTTACAAAATGAGGAGACAAAGATGAAAAAATTGTTAACTAGATGGCTAAAATCAATCTTTTTAGGGATCATCTTTTTGAGCCTAATTCCCCTTCCTGCTTCTGGTAATCCACAATCTGAGCAGTTATTTAAACGAGGAATTGAGCAGTTGGCCTCTCATCATTATTCAGCCGCCCTAACCTCTTTTTCTGAGGTGATTAATTTAGACAATCAATTATCTAATCTTGCTTATAGTAATCGCTGTTTAACCTATTTGAAACTTAATCAGCCTCAAAAAGCGCTCAATGATTGTCAATTATCTCTTAAACAACAACCTAACAATCAAGAGGTGCGTTTAAATCTAGGATTAGCCTATTATCGCTTAGGAAAATATAAAAATGCGGTGCGAGAATATGGCAAAATAATTGTGTCTAATCAGCAAGATTATCGGGCTTATTATAATCGGGGACTAGCTTATAGTGCGCTCAATGCTTATTCTAATGCTTTAGAAGACTATCAGCAAGCCTTCAAAAGTTCTCAAAGTTTATCGCCGATGGAAAAAGCATTAATTTATAACGATCAAGGATTAGTTAAGATTAAGCTAGGAAATTTGATAGAAGCGATCGCAGACTTAACGACAGCGATTAATTTAGATCAAGACAATGAGCTTTACTATTATAACCGAGGCTGTGGTTATCATCAACAGGGGAATTATCAAGCAGCAATCACTGATTTTAATCAAGTTATTGCGTTGAATCCTCAAAAAGCTGAAGCCTATTTTCGTCGGGGTTGGTTACATCATAATTTGGGGAATCAGCCAGCAGCGATCGCTGATCTGAATTTGGTTCTAAAATATACTAATGAGGAAGATAGTGTTTATCAAAAAACGATTCAATTAATGAATCAAGTCAAGAAAATTTATTATCAAACTTACTATAATAGAGTGGGTTAATCAAAAAATAATATAATTAAGTCAAACAAATACACGGCTCTCCCGATCTTGTGGTGAAGAGTGTATTAAAATATACAAACACCCTGCGATGGGTTACTGCACAAATTAAAAGTTATAAGGTTTTCCTATAAACTGTCCCTGTGCCTAACCCATCCTACGATATATAAGTTTTGCTTATCACCATAGGTTCAGGAGAGCCACCATTTAAACCGTAGGGTAGGCAAAGCCTGAGAAGTATTTAAAACAAGGAGAAATTTATGTGATTTGCCCACCACACCAACTACTAACTTATCACCACATAATCAAGTGAACCAATTAATCATTCTTCTTTTCCAAAATACCATGACTTTTACCAATTACCCAATGGCGACGGAAAAAGCGAGATAAAGCAGATTCTTCTAAGGATAAATAAATTGGTCTTCCGTGGGGACAAGTATTAGGATTGCGTGTATTTTTCCACTGTTCAATTAGGGTTTCCATTTCTGGTAAAGAAAGAGGTGTCCCATTACGAATAGCAGTGCGACAAGCAGTGGCAACTTGTGCCGTTTCTAAGTCTCCTGCATTGCTTAATTCTAATAACGCATCTTGACAATCTTCTCGCTTTGCTAAGGCTTCAGGGGCATTTCTCACCGCCCATAAATTTTCACCAAAGGATTCAACGGATAAGTTTAATGCTTGTAATTGTTCGACTTGTCGATGGGTTAATTGCTTTAAAATAATAGGTGTACTTAAAGGAATAATTTTCCATTGATCCTGTAATCTTTCATATAAAACCCGTTCATGGGCAATGTGTTGCTCAACTAACCATAAACCATTTTCATGTTCAGTCACGATATAAGTTTTACTGACTTGAGCAATTACTTTTAAATTAAGCAATTGAGGCTGATTACCTGATTTTTCTTGTGGCGTAATGGTATATGTTCCCTTCTCTTCTGATGCTTTTAATAGCTTAGTGACTCGTTCATTTTGTACCTTAACCGATAAAGTATCAGGATTTAACCGTAAAGCTTTTTCTAGGGATTCCTTAATCTTCTCTTGCCAAAATTCCAGAGAATGAAGATAAATTTCTCGCTTGGCCGGATGACGATTCCAATCAATTTGACTAGGGTGAACATTTAAGTGTAAAAAACATAAGGGAAAGCGATCACGTGGTAAAGTACGACTAAAACCATTAATCAGGGTATTCTCCAAAGCAGGGATTTTTACCACTCGGCCATTAATCGCCACTTTTACCCAGTCAGGGCGATGACGATGGCATCTATCAGGGAGACCAAGGACTAATTCTAAGCGAGAAGGATAATTTAAGACCTCACTCTCAATTTTATCTTCTGAATCACTATTTTGCTTAATTTCTTCTTGCAACGCCTGAAGATCCCCTAGATGAATCCCTCGAATCATTTGGGGAAATAAAGCTTTTCTGTCCCTTGCAGGACTAATGGAAAACCATAACCGATCATCTTGCCAAATTTGCCACGTTACATAAGGATAACAGATAGCAAAGTCATAAATCAGCGCTTGAATACTTTTAAATTGCTGTGAAAATTTAGGTAATCCTGAGCGACGCACTGGCCAGTTAGCAAATAAACGAGAGACAGTGACAATCGTACCAAAAGCAATGGCCACTTGTTCATGGCTTTTGATCTCTCCATTTTGATGATAAGTTACTTTCCCCCCAATTTCCTCCCTTGTGCGAGTACTAATGCTTAAATCTGCCACTTGTGCTATGCTATGTAAGGCTTCACCCCGAAACCCTAAACTGGTAATTTTCCAAAGATCACTCAATTGTTGAATTTTACTGGTGCTGTGGGGACGGGCTGCTAATTTAAGGTCTTCTGTACTAATTCCCGTGCCGTTATCGGTCACTTGAATGCGCCATATATGAGGAAAAATTTTAATATCAATTTGATTAGCTTGAGCGTCCAGAGAATTTTCCACTAATTCTCTAATAACTGCCATCGGAGAATCAATGACTTCCCCTGCTGCGATAAGGTTAACAATATTGGGAGAGAGAGGCGTAATGGTCAAGAGAATTTTAAAGCCCTATAATGATCAATGATCAGCATTCAATTTTAACAAGATCATGATACCTGCTGTTATAGTAGAACGCCTGCAAAAATCCTATGGAACGGCGCAAGCAGTGAAAGATATTTCCTTTAAAGTGCAAGCAGGGGAAATATTTGGACTCCTTGGACCCAATGGGGCAGGAAAAACCACCACTATACGCTGTTTATGCACCCTTGCCACCCCAGATCAGGGGAAATTGGAGGTGGGAGGCATTTCTGTGGTAGATAATCCCAAAGCCGTCCGCCGTCGTCTGGGCTATGTAGCGCAAGAAGTTGCAATTGATAAAGTTTTAACAGGACGGGAATTATTGCGACTGCAAGCAGCGCTGTATCATTTACCTGGAAGCCAAATTAAGACCAGAATTGAGCAGTTATTAGAACTTTTAGGCTTAAGTGACTATGCAGACCAAAAAACAGGAACTTATTCAGGTGGTATTCGCAAGCGCTTAGATTTAGCTGCAGGACTTCTCCATCAACCCGAAGTGTTAGTCTTAGATGAACCCACCGTGGGATTAGATATTGAAAGTCGGCGGATTGTTTGGGATTTTTTGCGACAATTAAGAGAAGCAGGAACTAGCGTATTAATTACAAGCCATTATCTCGAAGAAGTAGATGCTTTAGCCGATAGATTAGCAATTATTGACCAAGGGGTAGTTATTGCAGAAGGGACTCCCTCAGAATTAAAAAATCGAGTCGGTGGCGATCGCGTCACCCTACGAATCAGAGAATTTACCCCAGATCAAGAGGTAAATCAGGCTCAAGATATTCTACAAAATTTACCGTTTGTCGAGGAAGTAATTGTTAATACAGCCCAGGGAAATAGTTTAAATCTTGTTGTTACCTCTGGGAGTAATTCCCTCAGTCAAATTGAACAAACCCTTGCATCAGCCAATCTTCCCATCTTTAGTATGGCGCAATCCCGTCCTAGTTTAGATGATGTTTATTTAGCAGCAACAGGACAAACTTTAATGGATGCAGAAATGGCTGCAATGGGAAATCGGGATCTCAAAGCAGAGAAAAAACAACAAATGAAATGATGCGATGATACCAAATTCGGTTTATATACCCCATTGATGGATGATGAAGGGGGCATGATGCAGGATGAACGATTATTTTAGGCTAAAAAAGACAATTTAATTCGGATTGGGTATAAGAGAATAAAAAATGGGAATTGGGAAGTGGGTTTTAAGTCTTTCTACTGCCAAATACCTCATTATGTACGCCATATATGTAGGGGCGCAAGGCTTGCGCCCAAATCCAATGAAATTGCGGTTGTTTGGTTATCTTTTAAGACAGAGAAGGGGGAAATAGAGAAGATTGGAGGAAGATTGGAGAAGTATTCATTCTTCCCACACTTCCCACTCCCAATGGAATGATTTTATGAGAGATCAAAAACATAGGAATAATGTATTAAAAA
>JBFRWQ010000183.1:0-9973 GCA_051439665.1 Microcystaceae cyanobacterium
TTGTAAAAGCGCTTCTCGACGACGATAAACTTCTACAATTTGTTGTTGCCAATCTACAATCCAATATTCCTCTACCCCAACCCTTGAATAAAGCTTTAATTTAACTTGACGATCACGGGCAATATC
This sequence comes from Microcystaceae cyanobacterium, assembly GCA_051439665.1. GTDB lineage: Bacteria > Cyanobacteriota > Cyanobacteriia > Cyanobacteriales > Microcystaceae > JBGTGT01. The sequence continues at coordinate 127 of JBFRWQ010000183.1, forward strand.
TTTAGCTGTTTGTGATAGTACTTCAACAATCAATTCAGGTGCAGTTGTAAAATGTCCTGACTCATCAACACTCGTTGCTAACTTTGTATGACTAATCCAGATTAAATCTGGAATCACATTATCATAATCAGCAAAAATTAAGCCAGGTGTCTGTAAAACTTTACCTTGTTGATGTTTTTTTGACCAGATAGTAAGGTATGTTCCTAAGTTGTTCACAGCATCCTGATGTTTCCAGTGGGGTGCATGAGTCACATATAGATCTCCATCAATAATTTCATAACGTTTATCGTTTTCAGGAAACAGTTCTAAATCTGCTATTGTCCAACGGAGTTGGCTATCAGTGGTGGCAACCATTTGCTTTAACCTAGCTTTTTGAGCATAGTCTGAAAGTTCCATAGTCATATCTTACCTTGAAACTTTATGTTTGACCAGCTTGTCACGTGAAGTATATCAATCAAGCTTTGTTATCAATGTGGTAAAATGTTACTGAGAGCAGTAAAGCGACAAAATAGTGACTTGTGTTGATTTTTTCGGACAACGGCTCGATAGCGCTTACTACTTTTTGTTAACCTTAATCAAACATTTATCAAAAAGCAATGAAAGATCGTTCTCCCATTTTTCGTTCATTGGTTTATATTGCATTAGGTACTTTGGCTCTTTTTCTAATTCCCGTAATAATTGTAAACCTGATGAGTTCAGTAGGAAAAGCTAGGGAAAGTGAAGCAAAATCAACATTAGGTGCCATCAATAGAGCTCAACAAACTTATTATTCTGAATACAAAAAATTTGGTTCAGAACTAGAATTGTTAGAATCAGAATCTACTTATGTTCATCTTGAAAACTTTAAGTTTTATAAAGTAAAAATTTTAGGAGGGGATTTGAGGGGGTTAGCAATTGCTAGGGGAATAGATAATCAAAAAAATGAAACCAGAGACTATATCGCTGGTGTTAACTATAATAAAAACACTAAATAATATGATAGTACTATTTGTCGATCCAATCAAGATCCTGATTATCAAATTAATAATCCAGCACAAGCCATAATTAATTATGGTGAAGTTGAGGAAAAACAACTACAAATACAATGTAATCAAGCAATGGATCTTACTGGTATTTATCGAGTTGATCTTGGGCAAAATAATTATGAGCCATGAGAAAGCTCTTGATCAACATTGTCCTCTGGTTTATTCTTAGGTCATTCTGTTAAATTTGAGCCTGAACCTTGTATGATGATGGTTAGGATATATTTTCACACCTAGTACCATCTTTGAATGTTTGATAAAAGACGTAGCGGTATCTTACTCCATCCCACCAGTCTCCCCAGTCGTTTTGGGATTGGCGACTTAGGACACGAAGCCTATGAATTTATTAATTTCCTAGAAGACAGTCATCAGACAATCTGGCAGATTTTGCCCATTGGACCCACAGGATATGGCAATTCTCCTTATTTATGCTATTCTGCGATCGCAGGAAATCCCTTCTTAATTAGTCCTGACAAATTGCGAGAGATTGAGCTTCTCTCATGGGAAGATTTAGATAATTTACCCGAATTCCCTGCCCATTGGGTAGATTTTCCCAATGTTATTCCTGCTAAGATGGAATTATTGGCCAAAGCATTTACCAATTTTAAAAATAGCCAGAATAAAGAGCTTATTAAAGAGTTTGAGGACTTTTGTGATGACCATAGTTACTGGTTAGATGACTATGCTTTGTATATGTCCCTCAAAGAAGAAAATGAGGGTAAAGCATGGTATCAATGGGATGAACCCTTAACACAACGAAATCCTCAAACATTGCAAGAATACACAGAAAAATTGAGTGATCCGATCTTATTTCAAAAATTCCTGCAATTTATTTTCTTTCGTCAATGGATAGCCTTAAAAACCTATGCAAATGACAAAGGAATCCTCATTTTCGGAGATATTCCCATATATGTTGCCCATGATAGCGTAGATGTGTGGTCAAATCCCGATATTTTTTGCTTAGATGAGGAAACGGGAGAAGCTGAATTAATGGCGGGTGTACCACCCGATTATTTTAGTGAAACAGGTCAATTATGGGGAAATCCAGTGTATAACTGGGAAAAACTAGAAGAAACTCAGTTTGCCTGGTGGATACAACGGGTAGAAAGTCTGCTGGAATTAATGGATATCACTCGGATTGACCATTTTAGAGGTTTTGAGTCCTTTTGGGCAGTTCCCCAAGGAGAAGAAACTGCGATCAAAGGGGAATGGGTAGAAGCATCAGGACAAGCATTTTTTAGCCTCTTACAAGAGAAATTAGGAGATTTACCCATTGTGGCAGAAGACTTAGGGGTAATTACCCCAGAAGTTGAAGCGCTAAGAGATAAATTTGCCTTTCCTGGCATGAAAATCCTACAATTTGCCTTTGATTCGGATCGGGCGAATCCTTTCTTACCCTACAATTTTATTCAGCGCAATTGTGTGGTTTATACTGGAACTCATGATAACGATACGACAGTGGGATGGATGAATCAGCGCTCGTCTGAAGAAAAAGACCGAGTAACAGACTATTTTGGTTGTACCTGTCCTGAGGGGATACACTGGAATCTTATTCGTTTAGCGCTCGGATCAGTGGCTAATATGGCTATTTTTCCCCTACAAGATATTTTAGGCTATGGTAGTGACTGCCGTATGAATACTCCTGGTGTGGCTGAGGGGAATTGGGGATGGCGCTATTCTCAAGATGCTATGACTTGGGAATTACAAGATCGCTTAAAAACTTTAACAGAAATGTATGGCCGTCGAGTGTATCCTGATCCTGAACCGGAACCTTCTGAGACAGAGACGGATGAGTAGTTAGAGAGTGGGAAGAGAGGGGAGTGTGGGGAGTGTGGGAAGAGAGGGGAGTGTGGGAAGAGGGGGGAGTGTGGGAAGAGAGGGGAGTGTGGGAAGAGGGGGAAGAATAACTTGTTTACTGATTACTGGTTACTGATTACTGATTACTGTTTACTGATTACTGTTTACTGTTTACTGAAAAATGCTTGTTCCTCTGACTCGCGAAACTTTGGAAAATCTCGTTCCTGTTATCGCTACAGGGACACAGTACACTTACTATTGGGGAAAATGGCAAGATGTCTTGCGAAGGTTGTTAATTTCCTTCGTTGCTTTAACTATTACATGGTTGTTAGGTAAGCTAGTTGGAGGGGGAGGAATTGCTGTTAAGTTAATTTTTGATGTGATTGCAGGGTTATATTGGCTATGGGGTCCCGTCTATGTTGCTAGTGTGCGAAATAATCGCTATCGTCGCTATGGTTATTGTGGATTTTGGCGAGGAAGGGTATTAGATGTATATATTACAGAAGAACTGTTAAGTGAAGAAGAAACCGTTAATCAAGCAGGAGAATTGGTGATCGTGGAAAATCGGGAACGACGAATTAATCTCGAAATCGGCGATCGCAATGGTTTCCGTGCCAGAGTGCAATCTCCTATCCAACGGCGTTATAAAGGGATTGATAGACAAGATATAGCAGAAATCATTATTTTTTCCAATCAATCGGATCTTAGTCGTATTGATAAGATTAGTGATGTTTATCTTCCTCAACATCGATTGTGGCTTGGAGAATATCCTTGTTTACGAAAAGATGTATTTTATGACGTGCGAGATCAATTATTAAACACTCGATCTCGATCTTCTCCACCGAGAAAGCGTCGCATTCAAGGCTAGTATGAAGCATCAAGAATAAAATGGAACAACCATCATATTTCCCAAAGAAGCCAATTTTTAGATAATAAGAAAAGCCACTTGGGAGGTTTAATATCCAATCTGTTTTACATACCTCAGTTATTATTGAGGATATCATCCTTGCTTCCCTCTTTTCCCTCTCTCCCCACACTCTTTTTGAGTATTTTTTACATAATACAGGAATTCTTCTTAAATCCAAGTTAAGCTATAGAGAGGGGTTCGATGATCTAACCCTTTGCAATGTTTGGGATCATGGAGTGGCCATGCTACGAATTATCACTGAGCCAAGGGATCTACAGGGGGAAATAAAGCGAATTCGTACCCAAAATAAGCGTCAATCGGTAGATGTAGCTTATGAAGCGGAACTGCGGTCAAAAACGGCTAAGGTTCAAAAGATTATCCTGAATATTCAAGAAAGTAGTGAGCAAGAGACGACTCCCAATGTTAATCCTGTGCGAATTAGCGGGACGGAATTAGATACGGCCTATCAAAAAATTCCGACGGGATTATTGGATGCGTTACGCACTTGTTGTCGTCAGTTAAAAGTATTTTATCAACAGAGAATTCCCAAAAATTGGGTGCATTTCGCTGAAAATGATGTTGTTTTAGGTAAAAGATACACACCTGTCCAACGGGCAGGATTTTATGTCGAAAATTTAGGAGCTTTGTTAACCCAAGCGATCCCCGCACAGGTAGCAAAAGTTCCCCAACGAGTGATGGTAACGCCCTTAGATAGTAAGCGCAGTCATTATCATGCTGTGTTGGTTGCAGCGCAGGAGGTAGGAATTGAGGAAATTTATCAAATTGGTGGTGCGGCGGCTATTGCTACCCTAGCTTATGGTTCATCTCATATTAAACCAGTAGAAGTGATTACGGGAGCAGGGAATTGGGAGGTAACACTGGCTAAACAGCTAGTTAATGGAACGGTTCAGATCGATAGTCCTTTGAAAAATACAGATTGGCTGATTATTGCTGATCAAACAGCCGATTATCGCCAACTAGCTGCTGATTTAGTCGCTCAAGCAGAGCAGTATCCCTCCAGTGCCATGATTTTAATCACCGATGATTCTACCCTAGCGCAACAGGTACAGCAACAGGTGCAAGAACAATTACAGGACTCTCCTTCGAGTATTTTGACGGAAAAAGCGCTGGCTCACAATGGTTTAATTATTCTAGTTGATTGTCTTGAGGCGGCGATAAAATTAATCAAGGTCATTGAACCTTACTTTTTGTTGTTAGCGATCGCTGACCCCTGGGACTGGTTAGAACAAATTCACCAAGTGGGTGCGATTTTTCTGGGACATCATACACCGAAAGCGACAGGGGATTATTTGGGGGGTTCTTCTCTGGTATATCCTATGTCGGGTTCAATGGGGTTTGGTTCAACTGTCAGTGTTGAAACTTTCTTGAAGCCCACTAATCTGATTCAATATTCCTCTGATGCACTGGAAAAAGTCTCCCAAACGTTACAATTATTGGCGCAAGCAGAAGGGTTATTAACGAAAGAGGAAACGATTCGACGACGAATAGAAGGGAGGTAGGATAGATGGGGGCTAAAGCCCAACAACCATAACTGATACCAAATCCGACTTATAAAACCTAGTTTTGGTAGAGATGGGGGAGTGTGGGGAGAGGGGGGAGATTCTTGCCCAGATAGTGATAACTGGGTTTTGTTAACTGGATTTGGTATGATACAGAGATGGGTGTTTTGTCTTTCAACGCAAGGGTTATGGGGGGCTAAAGCCCAACAACGAGCCCAAAAACGTTAATTTCAGGACTTTTTCACACTCTCTAAAAACTGATTGATCATTGTTGTCAACTCTGAGGTTCCTACTTCGGCTAACTCATAACGAGCACGGATAATGGGTTTGTTTACCGTAATTAAGGCTGATAAGTCGCTAGGCGTGGCTGAAACTACCACATCCGCATTGCTACGGTTAATTGTGTCTGCTAATGCCTCTAATTGAGCAGGAAAATAGCCCATTGCCGGTAAAATATGGCTCAGGTGAGGGTACTTCTCATAGACTTTAGCAATGTCTGGGGCAGCAAAGGGACGAGGATCGATGATTTCTGCTGCTTTGGCATTCTTAGCTGCTACATATCCTGCACCATAACCCATCCCTCCGTGGGTGGTGGTGGGACCATCTTCAATAACAAGGACTCGGCGATCGCAGACAGCGCCTGGATTATCTAAGGTAATAGGAGAAGCGGTTTGCACAATTTTTGCATGAGGATTAACCCTTTGTATCGTTTGTGTCACCTGATTAATGTCTTTTGGTTTTGCCACATCTACTTTGGGGATCAAAACAATATCAGCTAGACGTAACACCATTTCCCCAGGATGATAATGAGTTTCATCCCCTGAACGAAGAGGATCGGTTAAAACAAGGTGTAAATCTGGTTTAATGAAGGGAAAATCGTTATTGCCACCATCCCACAGTAAAACATCTGCTTCTGACTGGGCTTTTTCCATAATTAAGCCATAGTCAACCCCTGCATAGACAATATTTCCAGCAGCAATATGGGGTTCATATTCTTCCCGTTCTTCAATGGTACAATCGGCTGCGGTTAGGTCATCAAATGTGGCAAAGCGCTGTACTTTTTGCTTTTCTAAGTCACCATAGGGCATGGGATGGCGAATGGCAGCAACTTTTAATTCTTTTTGGCGTAATAACTTGGATAACCAACGGGTGGTTTGAGATTTACCACAGCCTGTGCGTACCGCAGAGACGGCAATCACTGGGATATTTGCTTTTAAAAAGGTATTTTTTGTCCCTAAGAGTTGAAAATCTGCCCCAGATGCTAGAACACTTGATGCAATGTGCATAACTTCTGTATGTTTAACATCACTATAGGCAAAGACTACTGTATCAATGTTTTCTGTTTGACAAAGACGTTCTAATTCTGATTGTTCAACAATGGGGATACCATTAGGGTACAATTCTCCTGCGAGACTGGGGGGATAGGAACGACCAGCAATTCCTGATATTTGGGTAGCTGTGAAAGCAACTACCTCAAATTGGGGGTTATTACGATAAACTTGATTAAAATTATGAAAATCTCGACCAGCAGCCCCCATGATAATGATACGTTGGCGATTGTTTGGAGTCGTCATGATTTCTTTGACCAAAATTTAGATTAAAATTAGTTAAAAACAACCTTAAATAAGGTTTATTTTGACCACATCTCTATTTTATGACCAAAGATATACCAATTTGTTGAGATTTCATAGTTCTTTACAAAAAAGTTCACCACTAACAGTTTTCAAATTCTAGTTGACTCTCCTCTGTTCCTTCGTGGGTGGTTTTAACCCATTTTAGGCGCTTCTGACGAATGGACATCCGTGCTGTGATGCTAGGAATAATGACAAACCAGTGCATCATATAGAGCGTTCCTCGCAGACTTTGTCGAAAAATGGACCAAATATTACTTAACTCAGGATTTAATAATTTTTGTGTCCGTTTTAAGCCTTTGATCATACCAATAAAGGAAAAGAAGACTAAAATCCCACTAAGAGAACCATAGATCGGTAAACGATGGCGAGTAAGCGCTAGGATAACGTCAGGAATCGCTGCTGTGGGTAATAGGTATTGAACCAAGAGAAAATAGGCTAAATCAAGCTTTTTGCGAAATCCTAAACGACGGGATAAAATAAACCGCCAGTAGTCTAAATAGCGCTGATAACCCCCTTCTGCCCAACGATTACGCTGATGCCACAGTGCGATCGCTGTGGTTACTCCTTCTTCTTTGACATCCGGATGGGGTAACAAGCCAATTTCCCACTGATCCAAGTGTAAACGAATGGTTAGGTCTAAATCATCGGTAATGGTTTCCTCATTCCACCCTCCACAGCTAACTAGGGCAGTTCTGCGGACAAATTGACCATTTCCCCGTAATTCTCCCATTCCTCCTGATGCAATGCGCTGTTGTTGGAAATAACTATCTAAGGACATCTCACTTTGTTGTCCATCTGTCCAGAAATTTGTCCCTTTATTAGCGATCGCTTTTCTCACTTGTACAGCGCCCATTTGTTGCTTGGCAAAGATTGGGACAACAGCACGGAGTAAATCTTGAGGAACTGTTGCATCTGCATCGAAAACGCCGATAATTTCCCCTTTTGTTAAGGGTAGCACTTGATTTAATGCCCCTGATTTGCCGCCTCCATCCTGAGCAGAACGATGCACTACATTTAATTGGGGATATTTTAAAGCTAATTTGTCAATAATAGCGGGTGTTTCGTCATCACTATTGTCATCAATAATCCAGATATCATATTTCTCAGTCGGATAGTCTATTTCCCCCAGTTGCTTAATTAAATTACCAATGACCACCGCTTCATTTTTGGCTGCTACCATTAAAGAAACCGTCGGTGCATTAGCCAATTGTTCATCTGTGAGAGGATAGGGGGTTTCTTGAGGTTTAGCTAAAACAAGACGACAAGCTTGTAGAAATATTACGGTTGTTAAACATAAGAATAACCAACTACTCCAAGCGACTAGATGAAATAGTAAAGTTGTTCCCCAGATTGCCATTAAGACAAAGGCCGCTTTCCGTCTTCTCCCATCAAGTCCTTGGAAAAATTCACTGCGTAAGTCTTCTTCTTCATGATCAGGATCTATCCATTCCTCAATAAAACTGATGGGATCAAAGTCTTGTTCATTGTTTTCTGACTGCCAAGGATTGTTAGACATAATAAACTGTGTTTTTGAATAATCAAGGGGTAAAAGTGTCTGAACTGAGTGAAATTTGAGAAGAGATACAATCTATAGAATATCTTAACGAAAAGCGTAACCTTTTTGGGGTAAGGTTTTCGGCTTTAATAGTTATAACTGCGCTGTCGTGAAAATCAGTAATGTTAACTACAATAATAGTAGAGTTCACCTAGTTGTCACTAACCTAAGTGACTTTTCTAATTATGAACAAACTATTCAGCTTAATTTTGTGTAGTAGTGCGATTTTACTTACTTTACCGACTATAGCAGAAGCCCGACCCCGAAGAGAGGCTAGTAGCTTTAATCCTGGGGTCCATCGCACTCTTCCATCTTCTCGTTACTCTACTTATAATGGCAGAAGTCGCTCTAATTATTATGAACGGGGATATCAAAGAGGTTACTACAGAGGATCAGATCGAGGTTACGGGGGAAGTCGCTATGATCGAAGATCAAGAAGAACTTATGATCGTGGATATAGAGAAGATTATCGCTATCAGAGGAATCGCAGTCGTTCCCGTATCCGCATTGAATATGAAGGAGAATTTTAAGGTAGCCAAGGATATTGGCGGAAATTAGGCGAGCGCTTTTCTAAAAATGCCTGTTTTCCTTCTGTTCCTTCTTCGGTCATATAGTAAAGCAAAGTTGCATTACCCGCCAACTCCTGCAAACCCGCTTGTCCATCACAGTCTGCATTAAACGCAGCTTTCAGACAACGAATAGCGAGGGGACTTTTTTCGAGAATTTCCTGCGCCCATTGTATCCCCTCTGCTTCTAACTCTTCTACGGGAACAACACAATTAACTAATCCCATCTCTAAGGCATCTTGCGCTGAATATTGACGACACAAAAACCAAATCTCACGGGCTTTTTTTTGACCTACAACACGGGCTAAATAGCTTGAACCAAAGCCACCATCAAAACTGCCCACTTTGGGACCGGTTTGCCCAAAAATTGCATTATCGGCTGCAAGGGTTAAATCACAGACTAAATGTAGCACATGACCGCCACCGATCGCATAACCTGCAACTAGGGCAATAACGACTTTGGGCATTGAGCGAATAAGGCGTTGTAAATCCAAGACATTGAGACGAGGAACACCTTCATCATCAATATAGCCTGCTTTTCCTCGAATACTCTGATCACCGCCTGAACAAAAAGCATATTTTCCATCAGTATGGGGACCTGCACCTGTTAAGAGGACAACTCCCAACTCTGGATCTTCACGAGCATCACAGAATGCTTCATAGAGTTCAAACACTGTCTTAGGACGGAAAGCATTACGTTTGTGAGGGCGATTAATGGTAATTTTAGCAATTCCTTGCCATTTGTGGTACAAAATATCTTCGTAAGGTTTAACGGTTGTCCAGACAGGTTTCATATCGTTCTATTTAAAGCAGACTATTAACTATGATACCAAGGTTTGGTCAAGA
>JBFRWQ010000184.1:0-13554 GCA_051439665.1 Microcystaceae cyanobacterium
GTCTCCTGTTTCTATGATGATTTTCGGAAACAATCAAACTTCACTTATCCTTTGAAAAGCCATTGATAAGAAATATTAATAGTTGGAGCAGGATTTTTGATTCTCAGCCAAAATGGGGTTTTCTCCAGAAGAGAAAGAATTAGCTGTTTTTTTTGACCGTTTATCTTTTTAATAGTCCGTCGGCTTCTTTTTTTTGCTACTCTTTAATTTGAGGGATGAGACAATGTGATGGAAATTGAGACTAGATCATTGAAATTGAGACTAGATGATGAAAATATAATTGAACAATCAAATAAACGTAATTCATTAAACCCTTTACAGAAAAAAAAATTTGTGTCAACTTAGCCTGTATAGTGTTTTTCACAATTTTATCCCTAAGCCCACCTTGTTTTCGGCAATGTGGTCTGGCTTGTGCTTGGTATGAATAATCATCAACTCAGCGAACCTGAACAAATCCAACTCCTTCTTCGACTCCAAGAAGCCTTAAAAATGGCACAACTTTTGAAGATTCGTTCTTTAACAGATTGGTCACAATTAGTTTCCCGTCACTCCGAAAAGACGGGGGAACGGGTGGAGGTGCGCTTTGAGGTGGATGGCAATCATTCTGTTACGGGAATGTATTATGTGATGCCAGAGCGCTCGATTGAGATTGACCCCGAACAACCATCCCCTTTAAACCAAGCGCTTGTTTATTTGAGTGAGCAAAGTGAGGATAGTTTGGAGTATGGGAAGGGATTTATGCTCGATGACTTTTCCTGGGGACGTACTCTTGCCCAAAAAATTGAGCAAGGGGAAACTTTATCTCCCGAAACCGCACAAGCTGCTTTAGAACGAATCAGAAAATACACTCGCCAACTGGCTAAGGCGGATATTCAGCTTCCTCGATGGGAGGAGATCGCTTATCACTATGACCCCAACACTAAACCCGTAGCCATTGTCGAAGGGAATACCTTAGATTCACCGATTACTCACCCTCAGCATCTACGTTCTGCCTTTAAACAACAGCTAGAACCCTTAGAAACTTCCGTCTTGCTGCTGCAATCAGGGGAATTCTTAGCCCAAATCTCCCATCACTTTCGCTCAAGTAATGGGGGACTAGATGGCTTTGATTTACTTCAGGCAGGGACGGGATTAGTGGGGGCGGGATTAGTGGTACTAGGTCGCCTTAACGAACACTTTCGTCGCCAAACGGCTAATCAGTTAACTAAGTCCGACCAGTCTTTGACTAGAGAAATTGGAGGTGTGGCCAAGGATTTAGATAATTGTAAGAATCAGGCACTACAAATTTTATCGGCTAGAGGTCAAGAGCTACCCGATGTACCTGAATCTAAATTAAATTTATCTGCCAATTTAGAGGATGGATTGGGAGATCGTTATGAGTTAGTTCAATGGATTAATTTTCTCGACGCTCATCAGCGCTCGCTTTTAACTTCCTTAGACGAGGAACGACAACCCAAGCCGATTAATCTGACTCAATCCGATGAGCCATCGCTTAAAGAAGCTATTACATCCTTAAAAGAACGTCAAAAAGACCTAAAAGAGCTAGTTTCACGACTGTATAAGCAGGAAAAACCCATTGAAATCATTGGGGGGGCGATTAGCCCAGAAAACCTCTATCAACGGGTAGAAACTTTCTTTTGGGCAAGAGAAGAGGCATCTGAACGGGTTTTTAACCAGAATTCCTCTCAAGGTTACAGCACAACCAATGAGGATGGTGTAACGCTCCATTGGCACAAATCGGGGCTAATAGTTCACAACAAAGGACATCAAAGCTTCCACTTGCAAAAAACAGAAGGGGGCTTCCAAACAAGTGGTTCAGTTGATGTTAATTTGACTACCCGTTTATCTCAATTACCGCAAAAGGTAGCAGACCTGAAAAAAATCCACCTGAGCGCCAAACTACTCCAAGGATTGCGAAATTTAAGGCAATATCATCACCGTTCGGGAGAATTTAACCTGACCAAACATGGAGAATCTTGGCTAACTTTTAAGTTTTCTCAGGGGGAACAGGATACTCTAATTCGTGGTTTTGATAAGGATGGAGCAGAAATTTGGCGCAGCCAGCAACAGGTTGAGGTCAATAATTTTGATTTGCCTGTTCTGGCTCAATTATCTCAGAAATTAGCCCGTCCTACTAAGACGAAAACTCATTCTCGTGAGGTGAAACGAGAAGTAAATCAACAGAAACATCTAACTTTAACTGTGTGAGGTGAATGAAAATGGCACTAGCAACCGCTAAAACGGCGCAGAAATCCAGTTTCAAGCAAGTTATGGCTCTTATGAGCTTTTGGGACTGGCTCTGTCTCGCTTCTGGTCTAACTTTATTAAGCTATTACGCTTATCTTTCCCCTTTGATGATAGGGGGCGTAATACTAATGTTTGCAGCTTTCTATCCGTTTTTGGGAATCCCCTTTGTTACGGAAAAAGGATTCATGGTCAAGAAAGTTGAAGTCAAAATCCCCTATACAACTTGGAAAATTACGATTCAGTTGTGGCACGTTTTGGTGCTGGCTATCTTGTTGTACTCCCTAATTATGGCCTCTCCTGCTCAAGCATTTTTCCTAGTCCAACTAGAGAACGGCTTGAAAAATGCGATTTGTACGGCGGCAGGTGGTACGGCAGGTGCTGCTACTGGTGCTGCTAGTTGTAGTGGTGCTGCTGGCAGTAATGATCCCACCGAATTTATAGGGAACATCTTCGCTATCTTTCGAGTGTTAGTTGCCCTGATTGTGGTCGGTGGTGTAGTCGCTTTCATCGTCCAATCTCAACGAGATCAAGATGCGACTGGGATTATCAAATTTGTCGGCATTGTCCTAGTTGGTGTGGCTGCTATCGAAGGTTTAAGCCGATTTTTAATCACTGTTTAAATTATGGATAACAAAACACGCACCGCCGAGAGTTTTATCCGTACTATTCCAGCTTTTGGTCGTAAGCCTCCTTCTTTCTTACTCCCTTTTTTACCTTATGACCAGATTCAGCCGATTCTTTATTGTGCCGTAGTTAGTCTCGTCATTAGTTCTTTATGCGGTTTTAATTTCCTTCAAGGCTTATGTTTCTGTCTCTGGTTAATCGCAACATGGCTGGCTTTAACTGGATTTCGCCCTTGGTTATTTACCAATCGCTTTATTAAGTTGCCCCGTCATGGATACTACAACTTAGCAACTGATTTTGTCTCAGCAGAAGATCCCAATTTTGAGAAAGTACTAATGCAGCGTCAAAAGCCCACAAGCGTAAAAACTCAAAAAGGCCGTACCAAAACCTATCCTAGCATCCAAAAAGAAATTCCCTTTCACGCATTGATGGAAATCGAAATTGATGGTGTGAGCGCTTGTGTTCTGTTATTAAAAAACAAGAAGGAGTGGATTGCCAATATCCCTTTCGCTTTCCAAGGAATTCACCATGAACCTTATGATGACGAGGTACTCGGTACCTTAGATTCTGTGACTGACTTGTTAGATAATCTCCTACCTGGAGAGCGAATTACCTTTTATCAAGGCAAACATAGCAGAATTTCGGGACGTTTAACTGAATTAAGCCAACAAAAAGAGAAGTCTGCCCAATTGGGCTTAAGTATGAATGCCACCCTCTACCAGACCGAATGTCAACGAACAAAAGAACTAACTGGGAAGGGATTACGGCAAGAATGGGAACAGAAGATTTTCTGTACTTGGCGACGCAGTAAAGCCCAAGCCCGACGTTCTGATTTTCTGTCTCAAATCATTGATAACTGTGAGGCGATTTGGCAAGAATTTTCGCAGATTTTACTGGGAACAGCCGAGAAACATCTAAAACTAACTTATGCTGAACTGGCACAGGAAATCTATCAGGAAGGCTTAACCCCTTGGTTAATGCTTCTAAAAAATACAGGAAAATTAGATGTTAAGCCTATGTCTGCCGAATCGGTTTGGCAATGGTTGTGGTATCGCCATCAATCGGGACAGGCTCCCCCCATCCCTCAATACATTAAGGTGTTTCAGAATCAACAGGGACAGTTAACGGCAGAAATTAGCAAAAATTATGACCGTGATGCGCTTTCCGTTCTTTTTTCCCAAAATAACCTTCCTTTAGTCAATAAGAATCGAGATAGCGTGGTTATCAATGAGCAATGCTTAGGGACAATGACTCTAGATGGTGGCATGAGTCAAGAGGGCAAACCTGATAGTTTTGGCACACTTCGGAATCAACTACGCTATCTCTATAATATCCTCTCTCGCTGTGATATCCGAGATACGGAATTCTGGGTTGAATGCGAGTTAATGGATTCTAGTATTATTCGGGAGGATTTAGAGAAAACGGCTCAACAAAGTTCTGCCAGCAATAAGACGGCAGCAGAACGAGGTAAAGTCGTGGATGTAGCTGCTAACGAGCTTCAAAAAGAGGCTTTAGCTGCTCAAGAATTAATTTATCAAGGTCGTCAGGGTATTAAACTCGGATTGACGGCTCTTGTTTTTCGTCCCAGTCGGCCAGAATTAGACCGAGCTTGTCAAACTTTGGCTCATGCTTTTGGTAGAGCCAAATTAATCCGAGATACTCAGGTGGCTTGGTATCGCTACCTTGAAACGTCTCCTTTAACTCCAAGAAAGCAACTCACTTCTACCCACGAAAAACTCCTGAATTTTGACCCTCGATTACCATTTCCTAGTACGGAAGTGCCGGGGCTACTCCCTCTTTCTCAGCCTCAATCTATTTTTTCTAAGCCTTCGGGAGTAGAGTTTTTGGCGGAAGGGTTTCCCATTCATCTGCATCCCCTTGAACATACTCTGAATTTCATGATTACTGCTACTAAGGGGTCTGGAAAATCGGTGATGCTTTTCGCTTTCATTCGTCATTGTCTCAATACTGGACCGGTACTGGCCATGGATATGGCGACGGGGGCTGATAGTACCTTTGCTTTGATTGCTCAACTCTATGGTGAGCAAGCATCCTATATTGATCTGACCCAAACGGCTTATAATCCTTTGTTAATTCCCGATTTAAGGAATTTAGAAGCGAAAGAACAATCTATTCGCTTAGACCTTTGGAAAAGTGAAATTCAGTATTTTCTCTTGTCTTTGGTGATGGGGAAGGTTGAAGATGTGACCCTCGAAGATCGATGTCGCATTTTGTTACAAAAAGCTTTCGATTTCTTCACAGAAGATGCTCGTATCCAGAAGCGCTATCTAAACGCCATCGCAGGAGGACTCACTTCTGGGGCCTGGAAACAACAACCTACTCTCAGGGATTTTGTGCCTTTCTGTACCAGAGAAAGATTGCAGTTATTTGATGCTGATGAACTAGACTTGAGAACTTTGAGCTATATTAAGCGCAAGTTAGAGGCGAAAATTAATGATCCTAATATTGGACGGGTTCTTAGTTCTCCTTCCCAGGTACAGCCTCAAGCTCCTTTTATCTTCTTTTCTCTATCTGGATTACAAGACGCTGAGAATGCACAAGCAATGGCTTTGGTGGCTAGTCAAGCCTGTTCTCAAATTGGTATGTCCTATCGACGTAGTTTATTCATTGTCGATGAAGTTAGCACCCTAGTTAGAGTCTCTCCGAGTTTTGCTGACTTAATTGGAGCTAGATTCGCCGTAGGACGTAAATTCGGCCAGGCCACTGCCTTAGTGGGACAGGATTTAGAGGCGATTCTCCAATGTCGCAGGGCACCACAAATCTTACAGAATTTAGATTTTTCTTTAATCGGAAAATCTACCTCGGCAGGTGCATCCGCTTTTCAAGCTCCTCTCAATATCCCCCCTAGATTAATCAAACCCACTGCATCTCGTCAATATGAGCCGTGGAAAGAGCAGCTCATTAGTTATTGGCTTTTGAAGTGGGAGCGCAGCGAAACTTTTTGGAAGGTGGGCTATCCTACCAATTTACTAGAACTGGCTTTGTTAGCCAATAATCCTGATGAAAAGGATTTAAAAGCACAATACTTAACACAGCCTATCACAACGTCTAAAATTGTCGATTTTGTTAAAGCCTACAAAGCAAGACTTTCAGCTTAAGGAGAAGAGCATGACCAAAATCACTTTAGCTTTATTGGGGGTAAGTTTCTTGATTCCCACCCACGCACAAGGGGCAATTTTACCGATTGAATCTGGTTTAATTGCCAATTTAGAGAGTAATTTACCGATTGAGTTGACTCTTTTAGGGGGAGAGCTAGGGATTCCTAATCCTAATACTTATTTATCTGACTTTTTAGGCTTATTTTCCCAAGTTCCTAGTGCCACCCTTTTTGGTGGGGATTTTTCCCCAACTACCTTGGCTAATTTGCTCAGTTCTTTAGATAGTACCGATTCTGGGATTTTATTTGACTTAGCGGTGGATGGCAATGTTATCTATTCTCAGGAAGGAACAGGATTTAAGGAAACGGTTGTTGCTCCCATTGGCCTAGAAGAGCGCTATTATCGCTTGGGAACAGCCGAAATTGTGACCCAAGGCGCAATTGATCTAGGGTTATCAGAGGAAGCTCAACTGGATATTAGCAATATTCTCGCTATTGCCCAGACTAATAATGCAGCCTCTAACAATCAAGCTTCTCTTTCTGACGAAACCGCTACTGATTCAGGGCAAAGAACGGGTACTCTCTCTCAGTATCAGCAAGGGATTAGTAGTCTAGCCTCTTCATCTGCCTATTTAGCCTCTGCTTCTCAAAATACTGATACTAGCTTCCAAATTTTACGCAATATTTCCCAACAATTAGGCTATCAAGCTGAACAAGAAAGTCAACAAGCAGCACAAACCGCCGAATTGGGACAAATTCTAGCGAATCAATCGGAACAAGCTCAACAACAGAGTCAACAATTTAGCGCTCAACAGGAGACAGCAACCCAGATGCTCGAAACGGCTAAACAACAGCAGGTGCTTCAAGCGATGGAAGCTTCAGCCACTGGGCTGCAATTAGAATTGCTTACCGAAACCACTACTGAACAAAATCGACTCTCTAATGCGGCCTTTCGCCACGCTCAATCAGGGGTGGGGGTAATTTTGATTCCTAGAGGGTTTGATGAGGAGGCTCAGTAGATTATGATTGGCTATTTTGCCCAATTAAGTGGTGCAGGTGGGGCGGGTAATGTTGTTAATTCCTCACAGGCAATTATGCGAGCCAATGCTGCTTCTTGGAACAAGCTGTGGAATGATGCTGTTGCCCCTGATAGTGAATTATGGATAGCTATTGTGGGCTTAAGTAAAATACTTCTGGGTTTCGCTCTTATTTATGCCTTTTATAAGTATTCTACTGAGATATTTAACGGCAGGGAGTATAATTTCAGCAAAATTATCGAACTTTTGACTCCTTCTCTTTTAGTGGGACTGCTTTTGCTTAATGATGGTTATTTTTTAGCGACGGGCGTTAAATTGGTTCGAGATGTGTCTTATGACCAGATTAGTAGAGTCTATGAAGTTCAGATCAATGGCATTAGTTTGAGAGAGGCTACTGAATCTTTACAGCAAACTGCTACAGCCAACGCCGATGCTAGGGCTTTGTTTCGGGACTGTATTAGGCAAACAGGGGAAGAGTTTCAAACTTGTGTCAATGATACGGCAAAACAAGAAGGATTACAAGAGATTGTTACCCAAAATAACCACTCATTGGCGGGTAATTTCGCACAGGTTCTCTGTACTCTCAGTCCTGCTTGTGCTATCACCAATGCGGTTTCGACTGGTATTTCCAATGGTTGGAATCCTTCTCAAATTCTTTCGGATTTGTTTGCATCTCCTTTTATTGCTATTGCTCAAAGCATCCTCACGGCTTTGCAATGGGCGGTATCCAATGGTATTGAGTTAGCGCTGCTGCTCACAGCCTTGTTTGCTCCTATTGCCGCAGCGTTAACCATTATGCCCCTTGCTGGGGGAATGTTTTTCTCATGGGCTTCGGGATTTTTAGCTTTAATTTCTTTTAGTTTGGGCTATGCCTTACTTTCTGGGTTAATGGCTCTTACTATCTTTTCTATGCAGAGTTCTAGTGGCAATGCTTCTGGATTAGCTGGCATTCCCGAATTATTCTCGGATCTTGGATTCTTGTTATTTACCGCCGTTGTCTCTCCTTTAATTGCAGGGGGAGTGGCCACCTTTGGGGGAGTTTCTTTGTTCCAAGGCTTCTCTAATGCTGCCAGTGATGGTTTGAAGGCGGTTACGAGTGTCGTGACCAGTGTAGCTACAATGGGGGCGAAAAGATGACCTCTTTACTTAATGACAAGAAACATACACAATCTCCTTCAACTACTTCAACGGTAATAGAAGATCGGTTAGCGAAAGCTTTTCTGTACCTCAGTATTGCTACAGGGATTGTAGTAATTGCTAACATTTCCCTAGTATTTGCTCTACTGAGCGCTAACAACAAAGAACGAGTCTTTGTTCAATTAATAGACGGTAGTTCGGTCGAAGTTGTCTCGACTGAGCCCTTGTTTCGCTCCCAGGAAGTGATTCAAGAAACAACCACTCAGTTTTTCAAACTGTTGTGGGAGTGGAGCGATCGCTTACCTGGTAGCACCGAGCCAGATCCTGGCTTTTCCTTTACCAAAGTCGGGCAAGGAAAACTTACCATTCCCTCTAATGTTTATTGGGCAAGTCAACTCGCTGATGGGGGCATTGGCAATCAATTAATTCAAGAAGCGGCAAGATTAATTCCCCCTGAAGTTTTCACTGGCCTGGCTGAAAGTTCCATTGATCTAGAGTTTCTCAGTACCCCTCGTCAGGTGGGGGATGGCCTCTATGAAATTGACGTATTAGCGACCGTTATAGTACGACGAGTCGGTCAATTAGATCAAAAAACTCGCCTCCAAAAAACCTTGGTCTGGCAAGCGGTTAATCCCTACCTTCCCTTGTTAGGAAAGGAAAATCCGTCCCCTATGCGCCAACTCATGGCACAACTTCGCCATACGGGACTCTCTCTCGTTGATGTTAAACCTTTTAATCCTCAGTAGCGCTCTTTACTCAGCCAACCCACTTATTGCTTTTTAATTTCTCATTGACTATCGGAGGACCAAACATGGCTGTCATATCAGAAACAGACATTTCAACTGAAGAACTAGATAGTATTTTTGGTTCTTCGGAAAATTCGACTCTTCACGAACCTACCGAGATTTTTGGTTCTTCTGAGAATTCGGCTCTTGGGACACAAGAGGACCCAAGTGACACACTAGACTTTTCTTTTGATTCATCTCCTGAACCTGAATTTGAACCTCAACCTCAAGCAAAAGCTTCTTTTTCGGCTCAAGATGAACGGGAACTTTTAAATGCTGTGAGCAGTGGTAGTTTAGATGATTCGGATTTCTTATTAGATGATCCTGATTTATCTGAACTCGAACCAGGAGAAAACAAGGCACAAAATTCTTGTTGGTCTAATAACCCTTGGATGAGAACAGGCATAATTGCTGGACTAGCAGGGGGAGTTTTTGGGGTGATTTGGACTTTTTTGGCTTTATTTTCCGCTCAGAGAACCCCCATTCTTAATGCTACGGGAACAGACTTGGAGCGCTCAACTGATCCCACAGCGCAAGCCATTCAAGAAGCGGAAAATAGCAAAGCTAAATTGATTCTTCTGGGAGATACCATCAGGGAGACCCCGCCAATCACTCCTACAGAGCCAGACAAGGGGAATGAGGCGAACAAATCCGTCGAATCAACTGCAACTGCTCCTAGTCCTCAACCTGTAAGAACACCTACTCCTTCGGCTCAACCTGTAAGAACACCAACTCCAACCAGAAGAACGTCTCGTCCCGTTCCACCATCTCGTCCGTCTCAACGGGTAGCCACTCCCCCACCCCCTCATTCTACGGTTGCTTCTGTCTCTACTGCTGAACCTGAACCCGAACCTGAAATTGACCGCCAAGCTTTATCTCAACGAGGTTGGAGTGGTTTTGTTGAAGCTGCTGTTGCACTCAAAGCAGATGAATCAGTATCTGATGAGCAGATAGCTGCATCCTCGACATCCCCCACATCAAGTGATGACATTCCTGTGATTCGATTAGGGGACGAAAATCATTCTGTTCCTCCTATTCCTAATTGGTCCTATCAGGCGAAAACTCAAGGTTCTTTAATGACTTTCGCTCCGAATACTACTTTGGTGGCCAGTAACACCTCTGCATTGCGGTATTTAAACACCTCTAAAGAACGATTATCCAAGGGGGAATCTGTTCAGTTTCCTCTAGGTACTCAGCTACAAGGAAAGCTGACCAGTCCCATTATTTATACAACTCAGGCTCAGTTCAGGCAGCCGTTTACCGTTGAATTAACAGAGGATTTATCCACTAACAAAGGTCGGGTTGCTTTACCTGCTGGCACTTTAATGGTGGGTAAAGTTATTGACCTTACTCCTTCAGGTATGGTGTCGGCAGAAATTACGGCGATTTCTTACACTCAAGGCCGTCGGACTGTCCATCAAGCTATCCCCTCTGGTCAGATTTTGCTGTTAGGGGAGAATAGCCAACCTTTACGCGCCCAACGACTCAATGACCCCAGTGGTGCGATCGCTGGTCAGGATCTTCTTTTAGGTACTTTGGGGGCGGCCAGCACGGGACTCGAATACGCTAATCAACCTGATACCCAAACCATTATTCAGCAATCAGGACAGGGCTTTTCTTCTAGTTCTACCACGACTAATCAAGATGTGGATTTGGCCGCAGGATTAGCTGAGGGATTTTTCCAATCTCTCGAAGACCGAGTTTCCCAACGTGCCGAGACTGCTATTCAGGAGTATCAGTCACAAACTCCTGAATATCAGGTGCAAACAAATACTCAAGTTCAGTTGTTTTTTAATGCTGTTTTGGAAATTAATCTATGATGCTTAAATCTTTGATTATTTCGACTCTTTTAGGGCTTAATCTGATGGTTTCTTCGGCTTTAGCCCTTGAAATTCCCAGTAATCGCCTGCTCAACAATCCCCTAACCTTGAAGGTTGCGCCAGGGAAAGTCACAGCGATTCATTTTGAAAATGGGGAGACAATCCAACATTATCTTCTCTCTGATGACACTCGCTTGGTTTTTACCACTGATGCACCCTTGGACCAAGCAACAACTTTTATGCTGAGGGAGATTGAACCCAATCCCATCCCAGGAGCCACTCAAACGGGGATTCCCAATCTTTTAATTACCACTCGGTTGCCTGATGGCTCAACTAGGTTGTATGAGTTTTTGGTAGATTTTCAGGCTCAAATTCCTGATAGAGAACGAGTAATAAGGGTAACAGCCCCTCAGTATCGCTTAGAGGAACAAAAGCTTTCTACTAATAGTGGGGAGATTAGTTTAATTGAGGTCGCAGACGGGCTTAATCATGTACTACGCACTCAACAGGCTAGTTTAGGGGAGCTAAAGCTCGACCAAGTGAAATATTTCTTGATTCTCGCTCGACATCAGCCTCTCGAATCTGCCCTCGCTACTTCGGGGGTCGATGTGATGATTTTAATCAAACTTGGACAAATTGGCTTACAAAATAGACTTAACAATGGAAAATCTCTTTGAAAATCCCTTTTTCTTGGCTGGTGCTGCGACCTTCGGCTTAATTATCTATTATTTGGCCGAGCAAGGCGGTGGCACTCAGAAAAAACGGTTAACTACTGCAGCTTATGCGAGTAAGAAGGCCATCTTAGCATCAACTCGCCAAGGCATCAAACAACTAAAAAAGCCTAGTCGTAAACGGGTTTGTCTCTGGTTAGGGGATTATAACCCAGAGGATGCCAAAAAGAAGTGGGTTTCCATAAGGCAGTTGTTACAATATCGATTTCAGGACAATCCTTCTCCTTTAATTGTCCCTAGTTGTAATCCCCTAATTGAAGTGATGGGCAAATCTGGGTCGGGTAAAACTTATTCGGTGATTAATCCTCTCCTGATGAGTGCCATTGAACAAGGCCATCCTATTTTGCTTTATGAAGCTAAGGCTGATGGTCGAGGGCGAGATGGGCAAATGAGCTTTATTATGGCTTATGCCAAAAAACATGGTTATGATGTCCAAGTTTTTGCCCCTGGTCGAGATTATTCCTGTACTATTAATCCTTTAGATTTCATGAAGGATTATAAAGATGCTACTATGGCTAAGGTGATTGGGGACATATTACACGCCAATTTAAGGGGTAAAGATAGCAAAAAGGATGGTTTTTTTGGACCGGCGGGAGCAAGGTTAGTCCGTGCTTGTTTGCAGTTTGCCAAGGCACAGCAAGGGCAGCAAGTCGATGATTTTGCTATGGCCTTCAAGATTTTGAGCTTATCTGATTTGCCTAAACGGTTGATTGAAGCCAAGGAACAGGGGAATTTTCCCTTTTGGAGTCAAGTTCCTTTTGAGCAGTTGATGTCGGTGGCTAATGCTGCTCCCACATCGGGCGGGATTTTAGGGGGCGCAATGGATTTGTTAGAATCTCTGCTTGAGCCTAATTTAATGCCCAGTTATGTCGGGAAAACCAATACAAATATCAAATTAGGACGCAAACAGCTTCTGGTCATGCAGACGGATACTCAACGTATGGAAGTGGTTAATCCTTTGCTGGCTACCCTGATGACTTTGATTATTAACTATAATTTTAGTGAAGAAAGAGAGCCTGATTGTCCTTTAATCGTTTGTTGTGATGAATTTCCGACTTTAGTGCTTGAACAACTGCCTGATTGGGCTAACCGCTTACGGTCTAAGGGATTAGTCTTGATTTTAGGCTATCAGGAGTACAATCAGTTGGAGAAAAATTACTCCAAACAAGATGTCCAGATTATTCGTGGTCCAGCTAACCATCGCTTTCTACTTAATCCCGGTACCTTTAGCACCGCCGAAGATATCTCTAAAAGTTTAGGGCAAACCGAGACGGTGGTTAAAAATATCTCTCGTTCTAGGGGTCAAGGGGGTGGCTCTCGTAGTGTCAGTGAGCAAATACAACAAACTCCTTTGATTAGCGCTGATGAGATTATTAATATGACTCAGGGGACTTGTCTATATATGGGGACGGAAATGGTAGAGAAAGTACGAGATCCCCGTTCTCGAAAGCAAAAGCGAATGCTACGCCCCCTTTATCCCCATCCTTTATGTTTAAGGCAAAATTACGCTCAAATTGAGGAGAGGTATGAGACAGTTTTTCGCCAGAAAATTTTCCCTTGGTTGGTTAAACGGGCGCTCATCAACGCCCACCCGCTCAATCCTGAACAAATGATCAAGTATCGTTCTCAGTTGGCAGAAACTCTTTTACCCCTTCCAACAGAGACTAATCTGGCATCAGACACATCTAAAGTCGGCTTTTTTAGCTAAAAATGTTAATTATTCCCTCTCAGTCCCAAGAAAACCTTGACCACTTACTAACTTTTTTAGATTCTTCCCAATCCCTGAGAATTTTTCAGGGGCATGAACTCAAATATGGTTATTTAGATGGTGATTTGATTAATCAGTTGGCAGAAGCTGATTTTCCGTCCCTGTTAACAGGATTAATTGAGCAACAGGAACAATGGCAAGTTTATTGCCAATCTCAGTTATTAGTGCCAGAAAAGTCCGTTCAGGTTTCTTTATCGATTCGGAGATTAAATATTGAGCTTCATCAGGGTCAGCGCTCCCTTGGACAAGCTCTCTATGGTTATTGGCAGTTGGAGAATTTTGAGATT
>JBFRWQ010000185.1:0-8069 GCA_051439665.1 Microcystaceae cyanobacterium
GTGATTGTGGGCTGTAATCCTTTGGGGCGCTTGATGGGGCGCTTATTCCAAGAACAAGGGGAATCTGTGGTTATGATTGATACAGACACAGAAGCCTGTCAATTAGCAGAAGCAGAAGGGTTATCCGTCTTTCAAAGTAGTGGATTAGATCCTGAAGCATTAGAGGAAGCGGGAATTGAGTCGATGGGGACGTTTTTAGCGGTGACAAAGAATGGACAGTTAAACTTAATTTTGGCACAACGGGCATTAGAAGAATTTGAACCCCCTAGAGTTTATGCTGTCTTTCCCCATAATGAGCAGAATAACACTAATACTAATAAAGCTAAGGTTAATGCAGCCTTTGTTGAACAATTGCCGATTAAAGACTGGAATCTCTATATTAATCAAAATCAAGTTAAATTAGGGAAGACTGTATTTAAAGAACAGGGATTTTCCTTACAGCAAGTTCACTTTCAAGCCTTAATTCGTGCAGGAGAGTTAATTCCTTTATTAGTTAAGCGTAAAGGAAACTTACAGGTGGTTAAAATGACAGAAGATTGGCAAATTGGCGATGAAATTATTTATTTACTACATGATCCCCGACCTAAATTATTAAAGCGCTTGTCTGGCGGCACACAAACCTCTCGCTTAGTGTTAGAGTCTTTACCTGAAGTAGAAGAAATTCCCATTGCTGAACCAATTGCTGAGATTAGTTAGGTTAAATTAATAACTAGAGAAAGTAGTTGTAGAAAGTAGTTGTAGGGTGGGCAGCATTAGTTAATTTAATCATACCAGACAGAGTTTTAAGGGCTGCCCACCAAAGCGTGTTTAAATGATTATTATAGTTGCTAACTATTAACTATTAACTATTAACTTAATTATGATCCAAAAAATCTTACAAAACACTCAATTTAGTCAAGCCTTTAACCCTCAAGAATTAGAAAAATTAGCAAGTGTAGCCAAGCTTCAAACCTTTGCATCAGGAACATTTTTAATGACTGAGGGAAGTCCTAGTGATGCACTGATGATTGTTATCGATGGAGAAATTGAGATGGAAACTAAAAAAAGTAACCATCATATTTCCCAGTTAACAGCAACATCAAAGGGGTTAGTGATTGGCGAACTTGGCCTATTATTAGATGAACCGAGAGCAGCTAATATTAAAGCCGTTCGTGATTGTCAAGCGCTTGTTTTTTCTAAAGATTCCTTGTATAAATTTCTCGTTGATGGAGAAAGTTTAGTAACAACCTTAGCCATAGAATTAGGCCAATCTTTAGGTCAAAAGGTTCATCTGTTATTGGATGAAGTTATTGATTTATTTAATGAACATGATCAACTGTTAACAACCATTGAAAAGTTACAACACTCCCCCTCTCAAGAAAAATTAGCTACTTTAAAAGACGATTTACTAAAACAAGCCAAAACTTTACGTCAAAGTCAACAAAAAGTACAAAAGAAACTCTCTTATTTAGATACAGAAATTCAACATACAAAAACCACTCGTCGGGTAGCTGAAATAGTTATTGCACTGACAATAGGAAGCGGAATAACAGTCATTTTCGGTTTATTGTGGAGTCAAGTGTTTAGCCGTTGGGTAACTTTAAAACAATCACCAGCGCCTGCAGCCATTCCTTATGTTACCACTGAAGCAGAGTGTCAAAAGCGCTTTGGCAGTCGTTGGCAGAATGGACAGTGTTGGGATTATCAACATAGTCCTGATTGGTAAAATCTCAGTATCCAGTGCTGTTGTTGGGCTTTAGCCCTATAAGCAAGCCTCATTCTCATGCACCAAATTAGCTGTGTCAATCCACTACTGGACTGATGCAATTAAAATAAGCCAATAGCATTGATGCGTTAATTCTATAATTTTAATGGGCGAAGCCCATCCTACCTAATACACCCAATTAACTGAAACAATCCAGTAGTGTATTAAGGACAAGGTTTGTAGTAAGCGCTAAAGCCCCTACTACCAGCAATCCCTATTGTTCCATTACGGATATTCAGAGAAATATAAGATATAGTTATACAATAAGATCGTATCCTAAGCATCTCTTCCTCTGCTATATATTAGAACTAATTTACTATTTAATAGATTTTGGTATAACTGATGAATGATAATAATCGCCTTGCTCAACGAAAGGAAGCTATCCAAAAAATTTGGCAATTGTTAAAGCCATTTGCCTCTAAATTTGGGGTAACAGGTATTGGTTTAACGGCTATTGTTGTCTCTCTGCTCACAGGAAACTTCAAAGCAGCCTTAATCTCTGCTATTGTAACGATTTGTCTTCCCTTAGCAGCGATCGCTTATAAGTCCCTGACTCGTATGTGGCAGAAATTTCTCAGCAAACTAGAAGAAGAAATGGAAGAAGCAGAAGATCAACTGATAGATGGCTTATGGAATCTGGGTAAAAACACTTTGAAAAAAGCATGGTGGCGAATTAATCCTACATTTAAGCGAAATTATGAGCAAGCCCTCATTGATAAATATAAGTATTTAAGAGCAGATGGCTTTAACTTAGACGCATCTGCCCTGAATCTTGAAGAAATTGTTGTTTCTCTGCGAATCATTCCCAAACTTTCCGAACAAGTTAATGAACATCTGCTCTGTCCCCATGATTCTCCTCAAAGTCGAAATATTTGGGATTTTTTGCCACAAAATAGCGAAAAAGCCCCTCGTTCTTATCGTCGCTTTGCCATACTTGGTTCACCAGGCACAGGAAAAACCACCCTCTTAAAACAGTTAACCCTATCCTATGCCAATAAACGATATAAAGAGCATAAAACGCTGGAATTAGTGCCAATTCTTTTATTCTTAAGAGATATTCGCCATCTCATCCTCACAGATAAACCCTTAGCATTACCCCAACTGATTCGACAATCAATCAAAGCGCTTCCCTCCACCCATACCCTGGAACCTCCTCAAGGATGGATAGAAGATCAACTGAAAATGGGGAGTTGTCTGATTCTCTTAGATGGACTTGATGAAGTAGCGAATAGCGAAGACCGTAAAAAAGTCAGTGATTGGGTCGATCAACAAATGAAGGAAAATCAAAGAACACGATTTATTTTAACCTCCCGTCCTCATGGTTATAACAGCAATCCCCTGCAACAAATTGAACAAGTCTTAGAAGTTCTCCCCTTTACTCCCTCTGATACTCAACAGTTTATCCGTCGTCTCTATCAACAAAGAAAAATTAATTTTTACAATGAAGATACAGCTTTTGTGCTAAAAGAAGCAACAAATTTGGCAGAAAATTTAATTGATAGACTGAAAAATAGGCGTGAGCTTTCAGATATGGCAAAAAATCCCCTACTGATTACTATGATTGCCACCGTTCATTATAATGGGGATGCTTTACCCGAACGTCGGGTGGAACTCTATAAACAAATTTGTGAACTGCTTTTAGGAAAACGACAAGCCGCCAAACAGGATAGAGAAACAGAAACCGTTAGAGATTTAGATAACAATCTTAAACCAACAGAAGTACAACATAGGTTAACCTACGAACAAAATAAATCGGTTTTACAAGTATTAGCTTTATCCTTAATGGAATCTGAAACCCCTGAGTTTGAATTAAATCAAGGAATCGCTATTATTCAAGCTCCTTTAGCAGAAGTGGCTCAAAATAACCTAACTCCCTTTCAATTTTTTCAGCAAATTAAAGAAGTTTGTGGTTTAATTGTTGAACGAGAAATCGGGGTTTATGAATTTGCCCATCTTAGCTTTCAAGAATATCTAGCTGCTGCTCAAATAAAGACCTTAAAAGAAGAAAATTCTAGCCCATTTAATCTTTTGTTGGCAAACTTTGATAATCCCTGGTGGGCAGAAACAATTCGTCTTTATTCGGCTCAAAGTGATGCCACTCCCCTTATTCAATATGCCATTGATCATCCGACGGTTAAGACTTTAACCCTTGCCCTTGATTGTCAACAAGAAAAGCTAAAACTTGACCCTAAAGTTGATCAAGAGCTTAATAACCTTCTTGATGATGGCTTAGACTCAGCTAGTTCAAAAATTGCATTATTAGCTGCTAAAGTTAAGCTAACTCGAAGACTGAAAACCTTCCTAGAAATTGGGGAAAAACGAGAAATTGATCTCTATTACATCACAATAGCTGAGTATCAACTTTTTTTACATGATAGATTTAACTCAAATCTATTAATTCCCTGTAAGCATCTTTATTCTTCTCCTGGTTCAGCTAAACCTCCTGTCACCCATCTTGATCAAGATGATGCCCTCAATTTTTGTTCATGGCTAAATCAGAAAGCAATCATCCTGATAGGTTCAGAAAACCGTCTTTATGATAATTCTTTTTATTATCGTCTTCCAACTGCCCAAGAAGCCACTAATCATCCTCCAAATGAACATCCTTATCTTCAATGTTGGACAATGGATGATTCTGAGAACCCATCCCCATCCCCTAAAGGATTACGTCTCATTAAAACAAATATTCCTAGTCTTTTTAGCTTTGAAACCGTTAAAGTAAATCGCCAAGGGCAAATTATTGCTAAAAAACGCCTCACCCGTCAATATTTTAGGGAAATACTTAATTCATCCCCTACTCAAGGGAATGGCAATCAAGAGATTAACCTCGACATGGTATTCATCCCCAGTGGAACATTTTGGATGGGTACACCTAATCAGAAAGACGAAAGCCCTCAGCATCAAGTCATCTTGGAATCTTTTTTCCTCAGCAAATATCCTATTACTCAAGCGCAATGGCAAGCGATCGCTCACAGAACCGATCTGAAAGTTAGGATTAACTTAGATCCAAATCCATCAGAGTTTAAAGGGGAGAATCGTCCCGTTGAACGAGTCAGTTGGGATGATGCGGTAGAATTCTGTCAAAGACTCTCAAAACTGACAGGAAAAGATTATCAACTTCCTAGTGAGGCGCAGTGGGAATACGCTTGTCGCTCTGCTCCCATGAAAAATGCTGAAAATGTAGGGGAACAAGGCTTGCACCCAAGCCGCAGCGAATTAACTCAGGAAGCATGGCATAAAAACTATGAGAAACCGTTTTACTTTGGTGAAACCATAACTAGGGAATTAGCTAATTATAATTGTTCAGAGACTTATTCCCAAGAACCCGAAGGAAAATATAGAGGAGAAACCACTTCTGTTGGCAGTTTTCCTCCTAACGCCTTTGGCCTCTATGATATGCACGGGAATGTATGGGAATGGTGTGCTGATCAGTGGCATAGCAATTATGAAGGTGCGCCAAATGATGGTAGTGCATGGCGTAATAACATGAGTTTTAGTAATCCCTATGTAATCCGTGGTGGTTCATGGTACCTCGATCCTATTTTTTGTCGTTCTGCTTACCGCTACTCCCATTTCCACGACCTCCGCTACTATTATATCGGTTTTCGGGTGATGTGTGCCGTGGGGAAGACTCTGTAACCCTTTTTTCTCTTTCCCTTTTACTCTTTTTCCTTTCAGAAAGTCGCCTTCGGCGACTCGAACTATTTTGGGAAAATTCACTATTATTAAGTTTTGTAAAGTATTACAATCTAAGGGATCTTAGTCCTTTTTTTCCCTAAAAATTCATAATTCATAATTTATAATTGGAAGAATATTCAACGCCCCTCAATTCGTGAGGGATTGAAGAAAGGGATAGACGAACCCGACTCCGTGGTGGTTCATGGAACAACAATCCTATTAATTGTCGTTCTGCTTACCGCAACTACAATAACCACGACAACCGCAACTATAATATCGGTTTTCGGGTGATGTGTGCCGTGGGGAAGTCTCTTTATTGCCAGAGTTGGCAGGTGGGAATCTGTCGAGCGTGTGACCGAAGAGTCTAGTCTATTCCTGCGATATGGGTAACTGTATCCAAAAATAAAATTGAGTGGGGGAGCTTGGTAGGTGTTACACCGAAGAGTTCCTTAACTCTTGATCGAGTGGAAGATTGACAAGAAAAGCATAATTATGAGGGGCTAAAGCCCAACAACGCCCCTTTTTCTCCATTATTAATGAGGGGCTAAAGTCCAACAACCTCCCTTACTCTACCCAAACGGCAGGTAACTGGCTGGGGCGACTTGGTAACTGCATCATTCCCATTTCCGTCAGACGAATCACTGTACTTAAGGATTCTACCAAAGAGGGATCAAATCGAATCCCACTATGCTCTTGACATTTCTGTAACGCATCCCCCAAATTCAAAGCAGGATAACTGCCTCTTGGCTGAGTTAAAGATTGAAAATAAGCAGATAACCCTAAAATACGAGCTTCTAGACTTATTTCTTGTTCCTTCAACCCATTGGGTCGTCCACTCCCATCCCAATGTTCAGTATGATGTAAAATAATCTCTTTAATGGGTTTCAGTTCGGGCATACTATCTAATAATTGCGACCCCAAAGTTGCCCGATCGCGCCAAAAGGCTAAACTAGCTTCATCCATTTGATGACGACGGTGGGTAAAGACTTCGTGAGGTGCTTCTGCCAGTCCAATACGGAATAATAAGCCTGCTAACCGCAATCTTCGCAGTTTTAGGGTCGGTAAGTCCAATAATTGCCCCAAGGTTTCCGCTAGGGCTGAGACTTGCAGCGAACCTACTGGGTTATCTTGATCTCGTTCATCTACCCGTTGCGCCATGCGTAAAAATGCCTGTAACTTACTGGCGGTGAGGTTACGATTTAATTTTAAGGCTTGTCCTTCTAAATCCCTTAATTCTCGTGCTTGACGGTTAATAGTGACTAATTGCTGTTGACTGGTTTGTAGGTAGGTAACAATACGAGAGACAACCCCAGTCAGATCAACGGGGTTACTGCTAGAGGTTGCTGCGATCGCTTTTTGTTCTTGGGAAAGACGATTACTTAACTCAGAATCATAGGGCTGAAAGTCTTTAATGAGAATAGAGGCAGCATCTTCGACCAATTGGCGATCAAATGTCCATAAACCGTAAAATTTCCGTTCTGTGTCGCTTTGGGGCTGACTATCAGCTAAATATTCTGCTTCTGACAGTTCACGACAGAGTACCATCGCTGCATAGCTAGGGGCTAAAATAATCAAATTCCACTCATGAATGAGGCTATCTTCCCCGTTAAGATGAACTAAGGATACATTATCCCGTTTTCCCGTTTGATGGGCTGCAAAACCGCTATCAGGAAGCGCTGCGATCGCAATATGAGAAGAACAATCGGCAATTTCACCATAGCGCTCTGCTTCTTGCAGATACCATTTTCCTTCTTGAAAGGTTACTAAAACGAGGGGTTTTTCGGCAGCTTCCCCTTGACAACTTTGGATAATATGGTCTTCTAGGGCGTGACAGAGTGCAACAAGGGTATTTTTAAAGTAAACGCCGTAACTAGGGGGTAATTGACCGTTAGGGGCGACATCTTTAAGTTGATTAAGGGTAGAGGCTGCGTCCATGTGGCTTGAGTCAAAGGGTAAGGTAAGAGCTATCTTAGGATATAGGATAACGCTTTAGGTGGACAATAGGGTCAATTAATTTTGTGGACAAGAATTCAACCAGATTATGAATGATAGATATTGTGAGCTATAATATTGGTGAATGTTATCCTCTTGGTCAACCTTATTTTTTCCCTTTAGCTTCTTCAAGTTACAGTGATCTAGGAGTTAAATTTTGCCAGCATTTGATCAACCTATTCCTCAACCGAAGCAATGTTAGAAAAAAGTTTATTACTTGTCTCTGATAAAAACAAAGTTTTCTGAGAATCTGCTATCACTAAATATAATATTATAACAGGAACTCCAATTATCGAATCATCCTCTTTTAATTTGTTTAACTCTAAAATCTGTGTTTAAATAACTTTATGGCTGAACTTCCTAAACCTCACTATCTCAACCTAAAAGTTTTAAATCAAGGTTACTTTTAAAGGAGATTAAACCCTTATGAATGTTAAACGTTGGATCGCTAGACGAGAACCCTATTGGAAGCGCTTAAGCAACCTCTTACATAAAGTAGAAAAGCAAGGCTTAAAGAAACTTACAGCTACTGAAATTAACGAATTAGCCAGTCTATATCGTTCAGTTTCTGCGGATTTAGCCCGTGCCAAAACCCATGACTTAGGATCGGTTTTAATTAAGGATTTACAGCAATTAACCTCCCGTAGTTATAGCC
>JBFRWQ010000186.1:0-2720 GCA_051439665.1 Microcystaceae cyanobacterium
CTGATTTCTCTAATTATATTTAATCCAGACCAGGAGATGATTAACCAATGGATAGAGTAACTCACTACCGTCAAACTATTAAAGAGATAATTAATCAACACTCTCAATATTCCCCCAGCCAGCAACATTGTGACACTATAGCAATTACTGACGATAGTTCCGATAATTACTTGTTAGTAGATGTAGGTTGGAATAAGTCGGCAAGGGTTCATTCAGTTATTTTGCATTTTCGCATTGTGGAGGAGAAAATTTATATTGAATGGGATGGAATCGAATCAGGTGTAACGATGGATTTATTAAAAAAAGGAGTTGCTAAAGAGGATATTATCATAGGATTTATCAGACCAGAGCAGCAAAAGCTAATTGATTTTTCCTTAGCTTAATAATTCATCATTAAGAGTCAAATTAAATCTTAACTGAACACCGAAATGACCCACATTACCACTGAAAACCTAACCCCAATTCATCATATCCCTGGACGAGTTCGTCTTCGAGTTCCTAAACTAGAGCCAAATGACTCTCGAATAATCAAATTGACTGACCAATTAGAAAGTCAAACAGGAATTAGAAAGATCCGCCTTAATCTTTGGGCATCTTCTTTAATTATTCACTATGATCAAACTGCCGCTCAGGATATTATTAAAACCACCAATGCTCTGTTTCAACAAGTCATTGCAACCCCTGTTGTTACTGATAAGAATGAATCGGTTGTTTCCTCTGAACCCGAAGAAAAATGGTCAAATTTAAGCCTGCCCTTGACGGCAGTTATACTGTCCTTTGCCACTCGAAACATCGGCTTATTAGCCCTACGTCCCCTCGCTTTAACTGCTTTAATCTTAGCCGCTTTACCCGTTGCTCAAAGAGCCATTAGAAGCATTTTTATTGAGAAAAGATTGAATATTGATTGCTTGGATATCCTCGCCCTCACCTTCAGTGGACTACAAGGTAAATTATTAACCCCCTCTTTGATGATTACCTTACATGAATTAGGAGATATTATCCGAGATCGCACCGCCCGTTCCACCGAAAGACAAACAACTGATCTACTGGATACCATTGGTCATTTTGCCTGGGTAGAAAGAGAGGGAAATATTGTCCAAATTACCAGTGATACGGTAAAAATTGGCGAAATCGTCATTGTTTATCCAGGGGAACAAATTCCCGTTGATGGTGTGGTGATTCAAGGGGAAGCAACCATCGATCAACAACAATTAACAGGGGAATCCATGCCCATTGTGGCGCTGGAAGGAACAGAAGTCTATGCCTCAACCCTGCTTCGTTCAGGACAAATTGAGATTAGATGTGAAAGAGTAGGTAAACAAACCCGTGCAGCAGCTAGTTGGGAATTATTACAAAAAGCCCCTGTTTATGACACTCGCATGGCTAATTATGCAGCCCAATTAGCCGATAAATTGATTGTTCCCACAATGGCCTGGGCAGTCTTAGTCTGGATAACCACTCAAGATCCCACTAGGGTGGCCTCTATCCTCACCCTTGATTTTGTCACAGGAATACGAGTCTCGATGCCCACTGCCTTTTTAGGGGCATTAAATCATATTACCCGACATGGTATCCTAGTTCGTAGTGGTCGCACCTTAGAATTACTAGCAGACGTAGATACACTGGTTTTTGATAAAACAGGCACATTAACACAGGGAACAATTGCCGTGGTAGGGGTACAAACGATAGACGGCCGACTTTCTAAACATGAATTATTACAATTAGCTGCATCGGCAGAACAGCGCATTACTCATCCCGTGGCTGAAGCGATCGCAGATTACGCCCAACAGCAGGGAATTGATCTGTTACCAAGGGATGACTTTGACTATGCAGTAGGATTAGGGATGAAAGCCCATATTGGAGAACAAACCGTTTTAGTGGGTAGCAGGCGCTTTCTCTTGGAATCAGGGATTGATCTGGCTCTGGAAACCCATCTATTGGAGTCAGGGAAACTGAAGGAAGGACTTTCGTTAATTTATGTGGCCTGTCATGGAGAATTTCAAGGAATCATTGAATATGCTGATCCCTTACGTCCCGAAAGTCCCGCTTTAATCGAAAAATTACAACAAGAGTGGGGAATGTCGGTTCATCTACTAACAGGAGATAATCAGAAAAGAGCAGAGCAAGTGGCAAAGAGCTTAAAGATTCCACCCAATCAAGTCTATGCCGAAGCTTTTCCTGAACAAAAAGCGAAAATTGTCCGAGAATTACATCGTTCTGGTCGAACAGTTGCTTATGTGGGGGATGGACTCAATGATTCTGTGGCCTTAGCCTACGCAGATGTTTCGATTTCCTTTGCATCAGGCTCAGAAGTGGCAAGAGAAACCGCCGATGTGGTATTAATGGAGAATAACTTGAATTCTTTAGTAGAAGCCTTTTCGATTGCCAGAAATACCAAGAATTTGATTGAGCAGAATACATTCTTAGTTATCGCCCCTAATTTAACCGCATTGGGACTTGCTTCTACCGTGGGTTTAAACCCTTTGATTGCAACAGGGATTCATAACGGAACAGCGATCGCTGCTGGCTTAAATAGTTTACGTCCCCTCGCTCAACATCAATTAGAAAATAGTCGTTTACAGTTTTTTAATTAATTAAGCAAAATTAATGACCACAACATCTTTAACCTCATCTAGCGCTCAAGAAACCATTGATCAATTTACTTGGACTTATCAAGAGCGCTCTTTTACCCTCACTTATACAAGACTGGGACAAGGAAA
>JBFRWQ010000187.1:0-2593 GCA_051439665.1 Microcystaceae cyanobacterium
TTAGATCCTCTTATTAACCAACTTCAAGCAGGAGAAATTTTGGGCGATCTTATTTCTGGGGTAAAATATCAAGTTTTTAAAGTTCGTCTGAAAAACAGTGACATAAAGAAAGGTAAAAGTGCGGGTTATCGGGTTTTGTACTATCTTAAGCAGGAAAATAGCATTGTTTTTGTGACCATTTATGCCAAGTCAGATCAGGCCGATATTTCCTCTAAACTCATTGAGTCTATGATTGAAGAGTTTGAACAAGAAAACTAGCGATTACCTAATATTCCCGGTTGTTCAGCAATTAACGACTTAGCTAAGGGATGTTATAATCCCTAAGAAATTATTCAATGTAGCCAAAAATGCAAGATATCAAAGACCGACTCTCCCAAGATTTAGCAGACACCCAATGGCGTGATATTGAACCCCATGCCAAGCGAGATGCAGTTATTGTGGTGCATAATTCCTTAGATATGGTAGAAGTCGGCGTTGCCTTTGCCCAAGATAATGTTACCTCAGTTCAACACTGGATTGATGAACAATTGATTCAAAAACCAACACCTGAACAATTAACCGAATGGAATAATCAGCCTGAAATCGAGTTTAGTACCCTAATTGTCCAACCTTTTGTCTTAATTACAGCCCAATAGTGTAGGGTGGGCGAAGCCCACCACCACAAATCTAATCCCAAGTCCTGAGTTTATTTAACCCATTTTTACGACGTTTCATCCTCACCTGAGTTCAATAAAGCCCGTAAACGAGCGATTTCCTGTTCTGCTTGTTCAGCACGTTGGCGCTCCTGTTCAGCCCGTTGGCGCTCTTGTTCAGTTCTTTGACGTTCTAGGGCAATTTGTTCTTTGCCCCATAATAAGAGATTACCCGATTGATCCCACCATCTTAACCAATGGGTTTTTACATTCAATCGTTCTCCGAACCAAACCCCCAAAGATAACCCGAAAGAAGTCATTAAATATCTTCCTTCAGCATTAGGAGATTGAACTTGATACCCCTTATCTGTCAATTGTCGAACTTCTAACATTCCCGAATCTGGCTCAAAAATGACATAAGTAGGGACTTGTAAAATCCGTTCATAAAACCATAATTTGCCATAGGGATAGGTAGGACGAATGGAATATTCTCCTCCCTCGGTTTCAGACAGAAACTCCATCACTAAAGCAGGTATTTCTCCTTCGGTATGGGGAGTGTAACTGCGTCGGATTGTTCCTTCAGCAACGGGAAACACTTTAGAAACGTAAAACCAATCAGGGGCTTTAAGAACGATTTTACCAGCGACTTTGGTACAGATTCCCATATTGGAAGCAATCAGACTTTCTGGGTTGATCTGTCCATATAATTCAAGTGATTCAGTTAAAGCAGTTGCTATGAGGGGTTGAGCGATATTATCCACAGGATCATCAGGTAAAACATAATCATCGGGTAGTTTTTCCCAGATAACTTGGGGGAGTTTTGGCGTTTCAATGGCTTGAACCATTTGGCTACCTCATGATTGACTTGATTATTATGGTACACCTATTCTCGCTTATTGCTCTATTGTTAGCTATAATACTACGCACAAGGCAGGAGGCTCCGAGCAAGCTATGACGCTTGTTTCAAGCTTTGCTAATGTCCTAACCTTATTTTGTACTGCTATATATCCCTACGTCTTTTTCAATTAGTCATTAATTGTCTAAGAGCAGATTAAATATTCGGTATTACTCGTACTCACGCTACAATAATCCATATAAAAGCCTGTCAATTGTTTAAACGTCATGACTGAAAGAGAGTTTGATAGCATTAGTCGCCAACTCGAACAACTCAATGACCAGATTAAACTTCTGAATGAGAAACTTGAACTGTATCGCCAAACAGGAGAAGCCCAAATTCGTTCAATCGAAGCCCAAACTCAATCGATTCGTGCAGAAGTAGCAACTTTCCAAACAGCTAGTCAACAGCAAATGGAAACGTTTCAGTCTTCTGTCAACAAACAAATTGAATCAATGAACCGTCAACTTGAAGCATTTCAAGAAGCCAATAAACAGCAATTAAATGTGTCTTTAGGGGTATTAGTGACGGCTGCTGTAGCGATTCTTGTTAGTGTGGTTTTAGGAATGCAATAAACAGTTATCAGTTAGTATATGAGTGGGATTTTGGATTCTATATATTTATCCCTATATCTTATGCCTTAAATTTACTTATACTATAAAAATATGAACACCCTATTTGCTGCGGTTGTCCCAGTTGCTTTAATAATTTTCGTTGGCTTGATCGCAGGAAAGCGCTTTGACTGGGATAAAAAACCTCTTGCTCAATTAAGTATTTATGTATTAGCTCCTGCATTAGTGGCTGATAGTTTATATCGCAATACTCTCTCAGTTCGCAGTACTGTTGGTTTACTGGTGGGGTTTGTTTTAGTCAGTCTGGTGCTTTTTGGCATTAGTTGGCTAATTCAACGTCTGTTACGCTTAAATTCCTCTGCTGCTAAAAGTTTAATGGCAACAGCTTTATTACCGAATAATGGCAATATGGGGCTACCTGTGGTGACGTTTGCTTTGGGTAATGAGGGATTAGAACGGGCTATCATTGTGATGATTGGGTCTAGTATTCTTTT
>JBFRWQ010000188.1:0-9215 GCA_051439665.1 Microcystaceae cyanobacterium
GTTGTACATTTTTCAGAAAGAGAACTCAAACAATGATGATAAGCAAATTGTACTTGATCAGTAAATTCTGCTGATAATTTGTAGTCTGAGGGTTCATCACTGTTTGATCTAACAATTTTCCCCGCTCGAATATTCTTAGAAGAATCACCAACACCCTTGATTCCAGTCGTTTGTAAAACTTCGTATTCTTCTGAAAAGGGTTCTTTGGTCTTTAGAAAAGCTTGTAAAGCATCAAAGACTAATTGAGTTTCATTTATTAATTGTGTATGGGTTAAGAACAAACTATGAGATTTATCGTTGATCAAAGTGGCATAAGCCTCTAATTTTTTAAGGCGATAAGTATAGTAATCAACTACTTTCTTCTCGCCCCAATTACTCTTTAACTTTAGGGTACTTTTAAGGGTAGAAATAGGTTCTCTTACTAAAAAAATTGTATAGATATCCTCAGACTGTAACAGAGTTTCGTCTATAAGTTTATTAGCATGAAGTATTTTATCCAACGCATAAACCTGATTCATTTGGTAGTTCCGATTTTTCCGATAAACTTTAGATAATAGGGTTTTCAAATCTTGTTGTGATTGATAGGTGATATGAGTTTCTCCATAACCAATGATATCTGGGTGAGAATTTAAAATATGAACCAGCAAAGAAGACGCTGATCTCATGTGTCCTAAGATAAAGATAAACTTATAAGGAGATTTACGAAAGCGAATACGTGTTGGAGAAGATAAGCTATCGATTCTATATTCAAAATAGTTTTCAACTAGGGTATCTTTTAATGTGCGAATTAGTGATTTTGCCATAATCAATTTTTTGACTTTCTATCTTACTATCAATTACTTATAACCAAAGTTCAAGGTTAAGATCATAGTAACCTGCCTGTTTCTTGGGATAGTCTCCTGCTTCAATCCGTTTAATTATGTTTGGTAAAGCGTCGAAAAATTCAGAACTCCGAGAAGTTGGGTGAAGAGTCCAAGCTTGAGGATTGCACAATGTTCCTCGATAGTATTTTGTTTGTTCTAACTTGGCAGAAACAAGAACCTCCCAAGATTCTAACTTACCCTTACGAGTGAAATAATTAAGAAAAGTTTGTAAATTACTCGGCAATTTATCCATAAACTTTTTACGATAGGGTCTCCAAATAATGGGAAAAGGGACTAATTTATCAAATTGTTTCCGGTTAATTAAGTAAGCGCGACTTCCAAAAAATTTAAAGCGATAGTAGTCTCCCTTGCCTTTCTCGTAATTAGTTTCTTGAGCTAGCTTACTGTCCCCAGAAGGAGGACCTGCCAATGGTCGTACTGCCATTAATTCCTCATACTGTTCCATAGTTTGAATGCCTTCTTCAACCCAACTGTGATCAGGAGCTTGGTAAAGCATCATATCACTATCAAAATGTAGAATATAATCACTTTTACATTCTTCAATTTTTAAAATACTTCCATAAATAGGATAGCCTTTATAGTTATGGGTCGGGTGCATCCTAGCGTTAAAATGCTTTTCATAAATTCGATTTTGATAGCGAGGACTATACTCAATATCAATTACCCGATCAACTACTCCATCTTCCAATAATTTCTGGCAATTTTTTCTTAATTGTTCCATTGTTCCAATATAAGGACGCATGGTTTTTTCCCCAGATAAAGGAGCAGTATCAATGGCTAACACTTTCTCCTCAAACGGAAAATTACTCATCCTCACCAAGTGAGGAATGGTGTGCATCATAAAGGATACATCAGTACGAGCAACAAACATCCATAAAGAACAGGAGGGAAGAGTCATATGGTTACCTCGTGACAGTCATTCAACGACACAATTAGTTACAAATTTGAATAATGGATAATATCATAGCAGTCGATGGGATTTTCAGGGACAATAAATGGAAGGCAAAATGTAAAATTCCCTTATTACTCTAAAAGTCATTAGAATTAATCTTAGATAACTGATGAAAGTTTTATCTTCTAGCGCGATCGCTTTATTAACCGTTTTCAGCAGCTATAACGGGGAGTTATTGGCACAATCTTGTTTAAATTGCTGGATTAATCCCCAAACAGGCCAGCAAGAGTCCTTAGATTATCTCATTCCCCGTCCTGTCCCCCAAAATGAGCCATCCCCTACTGTGTCGGAGTCATTATCACCCGAAGAAGAAAAGAAAGAAGACGCTTCGACAGAGAGTGAGGCAGATCAAAAAGAGGATTCTCCAGACAGTGAGACGGATAAGGAAGAAGATAATCCCATATTTGATGAGCCAATTGATCGCCTTGAGGAAGAGGAAGAGCCTCAACCCCTACCTCGTACCCAAATTGAACCCCGTCTTAGATATAGACAGCGAAACCAATAAACTAACACCAAATCCGATTTCCCAAACCCAGTTTTCTTTTTGAGCCTAAAACCTGCTGTCTGCTGCCTTCTGCCTCCTTCATAACTGTGGTAGATCAACCAAATCTAATCTTGTATCAGATCAAACTTGAACTCTAGCCTTCATCTCCCCTAGAATTGAGTAGGATGTTTCTGCCATTTTTCTGCGGAAAAAGCATTTCCCATCTGTAGATATTAATGCCTTCAAAATTATCCTAGCTGTGAAAGGAGTGCGACAAATGACTATACAACCTACTCAAAACCACTCAAACGAATTTTCCCAGGAAAATGTACGTGAAGAACTATTAGAAGCGCTGTTAAACCTTGATGAAGCAGAAAACTATCCTTGGAACCCTCTTGATCCTCAAGTAGATGACTACTTTACAGAGATTGAGCAACAATTCTCTTTATTAGATGATATGGATGAAGCAATTGATCACCAAGCTAATTCTTTTTTTCGCACACTTGATCAACAGTGGGCTAAGGTGGAGTCTTCATCTCGTCTCCAATTTAGAGAGAACTTATTAGAAAGATTTCGTGATCTTCTGCCCCAAGCGCTTATAGAAAATATTATCAATCGAGCCGAACAAATGGCGACTGATAATTTAGATCAATTAGGTCAGGTTGTTGAGTGCGTTAAACCTCTATGGAATAGTTGGACAATAGATGATTTACAAGTCTTTGCTCGGCCAGTGGTGTATGCGATGCGCTCTTCTCCCACCCAAGAAACTAAAGTTAATTGGGAAGAGCTAACTGAATTTGAGCAAATCCGCTTAACTATGACAGTTGCACAGGAAGCGGTGGATCAGTTGCAATCTTCTGGAGAAGAATAAAAGTTTGCTCTCTATTCTCGATTAATTTGAGCAAAAATATCAGCTAGGATTTGATCAGCCCCTGCCTCTTTCAGGCGGTGGGCTAATTTTATGCCCAAGGTCTCAGCTTGAGTGATTTGGTCGGTCAGGGTATCCTTAATTAAGGTTTTGCCATCTAAACTGGCGACCATACCTGTCAGGGTTAAGTTATCTCCCTCAATTACTGTGTTAACCCCAATGGGAACTTGACAACCTCCTTCTAATTCTCGTAGAAAAGCCCGTTCAGCTAGACAACGATCACGGCTTGGCGCATCTTCTAAGACTTTCAGCACGCTTAGTATATCAGCATCATTCTCACGACATTCAATGCCCAAAGCGCCTTGTCCGACTGCATGAAGGGAAATTTCAGATGGGATGATTTGATGAATGCGATCGCCCATCTCTAAGCGAGTTAAACCAGCCGCCGCCAGAATAATGGCATCGTATTCTCCTGCATCTAGTTTACCTAGCCGAGTGTTAACGTTTCCTCTAATATCTTTAAAGGTTAAATGGGGGAAATGATAGCGTAATTGAGCCAGTCGTCTGAGGGAGGATGTCCCAATGACTGCACCTTCAGGAAGACTGTCAAGTTGTTTATCTTTGTGCTTTTCGTGAACGACCAAAGCATCAGCCGGATCAACCCGTTGGGTGATGCACCCTAACATTAAACCGTCAGGTAGGTTGGTGGGTAGGTCTTTTAAGGAATGAACGGCAAAATCAATGCTTTTATTGACCATTCCATCTTCTAATTCCTGGGTAAATAAGCCTTTATCACCAATTTTGGCCAAAGCCACATCCAGAATTTTATCCCCCTGGGTATTCATGGTTTCGACTTCAAATGAGCGATCAGGAAAGTGTTTTTGTAATTCTGCTTGTACCCAGTAG
This sequence comes from Microcystaceae cyanobacterium, assembly GCA_051439665.1. Lineage (GTDB taxonomy): Bacteria > Cyanobacteriota > Cyanobacteriia > Cyanobacteriales > Microcystaceae > JBGTGT01. Next base: position 4,095 of record JBFRWQ010000188.1, read on the forward strand.
GTTTGCACTAGGGCAAGTTGACTTTTACGAGAACCAATACGAATAGCGGTCATAGGTAGTGTTGAGAAAATGATGCAAGTGATTTTAGGGGACTGAATCTAGGGTATCGTAGTGATTGGCCTCTCGTTAAGCGATCACCTTGATTAGTTACATCCGTTAATATTTGAGCCATGTCCTTGCTAAAGGAGTCGATAACTGTTAGAATAAAATTCTGTATGCAAAAACAAGGTGCTATAGCCAAGTGGTAAGGCAGAGGTCTGCAAAACCTTTATCCCCCAGTTCGAATCTGGGTAGCACCTTTCAATCCCGACTAATAATCTATGCCCTGTTTTGTTGCAACCATTGGCGAAACTCACGGAGTAAGGCATTTTCGCCTATTGTTCCTCGTCGTTTCAAAAATGTTACAATTACGGACTTAGATAAAATCGGTAAAACCTGAGACTTTTCTTTTTCCTGATAACTTCCATTTTCCAAACCATAAATAAATAACTTTTCGCCATCAAAGCGCCAAATTTCTCCGATTCCTAAAGCCTGATGAATTCCTAAGCGATCTAAGGAACTGCTAGTAATATCAACCTCAATCGCTAAATCAGGCGCAGGATCAACTTTAAAATCAAAATCAATCTTGCCTCTTACTAGCTCTTCATTAGTAATATAATAACACTCGTCAGGTTCAATGCCTTTCTTTAAATCTTCCCGACTCAAGGTAGTCGAACAAAGACTCGATATTTCTAACCCTAATACTTCCGTTGTTGTTTCGACCAATCTGCCTAAAAAACCTTTATTCATTTCATGTTCAGGCAAAGGAGTCATGATTTCTAATAATCCTTGGTCATAGGTTAACTTTTTACTAGGGTCTTCGGCTAAATCCCATAATAGCGCTTGATAGGTTTCCCATCGGACTCCTGTTAAAAGTGTTCTCGTTTCTGGTTTCAGTAAAGTTTGAGTCATCATAATTAGGGAAAGAGGGGGAGATCTTCATTCTATCCACACTCCCCACACTCCCCACACTCCCCACACTAGAGTATGAGCGCTATACTCTGAGTCTGTATCTAAATAATTGTATGCAACGTCCTCCTCTTCTCAAAACAGGCGATCGCCTCCGAGTCATTGCCCCTAGTGGTGCGCTAAAAGGTCACACCAACTTCAAAAAAGGGGTAGAAATTTGGCGATCGCAAGGATACATCATTGATTTAGGAGAGCAATATTCAGAAAAAGAGGGTTATTTGGCAGGAAAAGATGAGATTAGGAAAAATGCCTTACAGGAAGCTTGGCAAGATCCCGAATGTAAAGCCATACTCTGTGCTAGGGGAGGGTACGGTAGCACCCGTATATTGGAACAATGGCAATGGTTAGACGGAACACCAAAATGGATCATCGGTTTTTCTGATATTACTGCCTTACTATGGAGTTTAGCCCAAAAGAATATAATGGGGGTTCATGGGGCATTATTAACCACCTTAGCGGATGAACCCAGTTGGTCACAAGAGCGCTTATTCTCCTATCTAAAAACGGGTAAAATCGAACCATTAAAGGGTCAAGGTTGGGGGAATGGGAAAGCCACAGGGAGATTATTACCTGCTAATTTAACGGTTGCTACCTACCTTTTGAAAACATCCCACCAGCCTGACTTAGATAGGGTTATTTTAGCCTTTGAAGATATATCTGAAGCGCCCTATCGCATTGATCGGATGTTAACCTTCTGGCGCACTTTAGGCTGCTTTGAGAGAGTTTCTGGTATTGTATTGGGACGATTTAGCCATTGTGATCCCCCTGTTGGTAGTCAGAGTTGGACAGTAGAAAAGGTTTTGTGCGATCGCTTAGGAGATTTAGGGATTCCCATCGTTTCTGGTTTACCTTTTGGTCATGATGGGGTCAATGCTTGCCTACCCAGTGGCATTATGGCAGAATTAGATGGGGATAAGGGGATTTTGGGATTTTAAGGTCAAAGTTTGTCGTTGGGGCTTTAGCCCTAAATTCCAGGTCAATAATTAGCAGATAAAGTAGGAATTTCATTCGGTTTAAAACGATTATAAGTATTAGTTAACGTCTCAACGGCTGATCGATCTAGCCAGTAAATCGGGTAAGATGGAGCGCTAATAGATTGCCAGTAACCTGGTTGAAGATAGAGTTGATAACTCTCTTCATCAGCCAGATAAAACTGCAAAAAAGCAGTCGCTTGAGTATTACCATAAACTGTAAATAAATTAGGTTCAGTCTCTTGAATGATTACTAATAAACTCACTAACTTATTCATCTGAGAATTAGCATCAGGGGTGGTTAAAAAATGGGCTTGGCCATCCATCACAAATAAATATTTGTCCTGACTACTTACCCAAGCAAACGTTCTAATTTGTTCAAGAATTGGTGGGGTTGCTGGATCGTTAGTTCCTGCGCCTATAATAATAGGAATAGTTACTTTACTTAAGCCTTTTGGTCCAAAGATAACACTATTAACTGGATTCATCACCCCAATTGCAGCCACTCTTTGATCTCGAAAATTATAGGCTTTACGGGGTAAATTTAGGGTTTGACATTGCAATAACATAGACATATTGAACTCCCAAACGGGGCGATCGCAATACTCTTTAATATGATCAAAGTCCCAAGTTGCACCCGCTAAAGCTAATGCAGTATAACCGCCAAAAGAATGACCTAAAACCCCCACTTTAGTTAAGTTAAGTTTATGATTAAATTCGGTTTGATTTTTGCGTTCCAACTCATCTAAAACATAGCTAATATCTAAGGGTCGATTAATAAAGTCGTTTAATTCAAATAACTGGCGAGAATAATTATTCATCATCGCTTCTAACTGCTCTTTATCGCTGCCTATATGTTGGGGGATTGCCACAAAAAAGCCATATGAAGCTAATTGTTTACCCAATTCCTCAAAGTCATCAGGATGAGATCCTAAGCCATGAGAAACAACAACAACTGGGGTTTTACCTGCTTTCCAACGTTGGGGTTGATAGAGATGTAAGTCAAAGGTTCGCTGACGTTTGGCATCAGTTAGTTGTATCTTTTGAACAGGCTTAACCCCATAATCTCCCTGTTTTCTAATATCTTTAATATTGCGATAATCTTGGTTATTCTCAGCTATTTGCTGATTAGATAATTGAACTGCATCTTCTGTCAAAGAATTAGTGGCTAAGATTAAGCGCTTTTGAAAATCTAAAGCCTGTTGAATTTGGGAAACATTAATTTGAACATCAGTTGCTAAATGATGTAGGATATTAATTAAGGTTAATCCTTCTTTGGGGTCTAAAGCAGCCTGAATTAATGCACCTCGCAAGAGATATTTACCATTCCTTCCCCCTGGTACAGAAATTAAGACTCCAATTCTGTCTAATAAAAGTTCTCCCGTTGGTGTATTTAAGAAGGTAGCGAGTTGAATCCCATCAATGGGGTATTTAGTTGATAAAAACTCTCTAAATAATTCTCTTTGCTTTTCGTCTAAGTTGGCTGCATTCAAATAAAAAGCTAAATCTTGGTTGACAATTCCCTGATTAGCAAATTGTTCTAAAGACTCGACTCGAAGGGTTAGTTTAAAGGACTCTAAAATAATGTTAATATTTTCGGCTGCTTCACTGGGTAAGGAAATTAGTAATGGAGAGAGTCCAAGAAGTAAGGACAATGTGTAAGATTTAATGAACTTTAGCATGGAAATTATCTAGGGTTTCTAACAGTCTTATAGGCATCTTGCCTGTCATTTCAGTAACCAGTTAATACTACCTGAAAGTCGGTAGCTTGAAAATCGAAAAAATTTCATTTTTATCCTCTTGAAAGAAGATGATTTGTACCATTTTTTTATCATTATGTCAATATAAAAATATTACCGAGACAGGCAAGATGCCTGTGCTACTTTCACAATTTATTGAGACTGGTTAGATGCTCATAATATTTGCTGACTGAGACAGGCAAGATGCCTGTGCTACTGTTCACAATTTATTGAGATTGATTAGATGCTCATAATATTTGCTGACTGAGACAGGCAAGATGCCTGTGCTACTGTTCACAATTTATTGAGATTGATTAGATGCTCATGATGTTTGTTGACTGAGACAGGCAAGATGCCTGTGCCACTTTTCACAATTTATTGAGACTGGCTATATGATAATAATGTTTGCTTAATTTGCTCCTCTTGTAAATCTCGTCCAATAACAACTAAACGGGTTTGACGGGGTTCATCTTTACGCCAAAGACGATCATAAAAAGTATCGAAACGATTACCGACTCCCTGTAAAACTAATCGCATTGGTTTATTGTCAACCGAGACAAAGCCTTTAATACGATAAATCTCCGAGTCTTGCACCAAAGATTGTAAAGTTTTTACTAATGTCTCAGGTTCAAAAGATTGATCTAAAATCAACTCTACCGAATTAATATCATCATCATGATCATGTTCTTCTTCGTGATCATGGTGGGAAGGACGGGATGATAAATTATCTTCTACGGCTGCATTAAACCCTAATAAAACCTCTGGACTGAGTTCACCCTCATGACAAGGTACAATCTTAACTTCCTTGGCTAAAGAGTCTTTTAACCATGTTTTAACTTGATTGAGTTGTGGTTCTTCAACTAAGTCACTTTTAGTTAATAAGACTAAATCAGCACAAGCTAATTGATCCTCAAATAACTCCTCTAGGGGGGTTTCATGGTCTAGATTAGGATCTGCTTGTCGTTGTGCTTCTAAAGCGCTAATATCCCCCACTAGGCTACCCTCAGCTAACGCATGAGCATCTACCACTGTGACAACCCCATCTACTGTTGCACCATGACGAATTTCTTGCCATCTAAAGGCTTGAACAAGGGGTTTTGGTAAAGCTAGACCAGAAGTTTCAATTAAAATACAATCTAAGCGATCACGCCTTTTCAACAATTCCTGCATGGTGGGATAAAATTCTTCTTGGACAGTACAACAGAGACACCCGTTAGTTAATTCGACAATATTGTTATCATTACTCTCTTCATCGTCGCAAATCTGACAAGACCTCAATAAATCCCCATCAATGCCCACTTCTCCAAATTCATTGACTAAAACGGCGATACGACGACCTTGGTTATTTTGCAGTAGGTGACGAATAAGGGTTGTTTTACCTGAACCGAGAAACCCTGTAATAA
>JBFRWQ010000189.1:0-3269 GCA_051439665.1 Microcystaceae cyanobacterium
TACATAGAGGCGGTTGTTGGTGGAGGTGATCCACTGACAGAACTGTTCCCATACAGACGCATTCTCGCGTTGTTGTAAGGTAGTTGTCATGGTTTTATAATTCCTTTATGGATTTGTCAAGGTACGATGTTTTGACAGTAACAATATAACTCAATTTTTTAAGCTTTGTAAACCTTTTTCATTTTTCAATCCTTATTATTATGATAAGTTCTTTTTATATTTATCTGACTTCTAAAGATAGCCCCTCTCTAGCTACTAAGGTATTGGGAAAGGCTAAACAAGCTTCATCTCCCATTTGATCTAAGAAGGCATCATCGTGGGAGGGATCATGGTGAAATAAGACCAGTTGCTTGACATTTGCTGCTCTAGATAGCTTAATCGCTTCCTGCCATGTAGAATGACCCCATCCAATCTTGCTAAAGTCAGGATCATAATATTCTTCGTCGGTATATGTAGTGTCAATAATTAGTACATCAGCTTGATCGATTAAGGCGAGAATATTTTCATCTAAATGATGGGGGAAATGCTCTGTATCGGTGACAAAAACGGCAGTATGTCCCTGCCAACTGACTCGATAGCCTAGCGCTTCTCCTGGATGATTTAGTTTCCCTGTTTTGACAGTAACTTCTCCAATTTCAATGATTTCTCCCACCTCAATATCATAAAATTCTAAATTTCCCTGCATAATTTGCAGTGGAACAGGAAAATTAGGATGTAACATTTGGTCATGAAGGCGCTGTTTAATCGTTAACCCATTGGGAGAAGGTGCGCCATAGATGTGAAAATGATTTCCTCTGACAAAAGCAGGAGTGAAAAAGGGAAATCCTTGAATATGATCCCAGTGAGTATGGGTAAAAAAGAGATGGGCTTCCACGGGCATTTGCTTGATCATAGATTCACCTAAAATCCTTAATCCTGTCCCACCATCAAAAATAAGCCGTTCTCCAGCGACTTGCATTTCTACGCAGGAGGTATTGCCGCCATAACGCACAGTTGCTGTCCCAGGGCAAGGAATACTCCCCCTTACGCCCCAAAATTTAATCTGAAATCGATGCTGTAAGCTAGACACCCGTTTATTGGTTGGTTATAGTATGCCTTTTATTTTACCCCAAAGGAAGAGAGGGGAGAGGGGGGGGAGAGGGGGAATGAGGTATTAATGCTCCCTACATTCCCCACAACTAGGCTAAGAGTTATCCTGTCTAACTAATAAAACAGGACAACTGGAATTAACTCGCACATAGTCGGATAACGAAGTACCTAATAAACGATCTAAATCAGGTAAGCTTTTCGCCACTGAGGGACGACGCTCAGGAGAGCCTAACATTAATAAATCGATATTTTTGTCCTCTACTAATTTACAAAGTTGTTCTCCTGGTCTTCCACCCGTAACTAGACAGCGATAGGGAATATTAAACCGTTTCACTTTGGCGATCGCCTCCGAGAGAATCGGATTTTCTTCCATTTCTGTCTTAGACAAGGGCAATAACTCTGGTTTTAAGTCAGGATTCACTCTCGTTAACCATATTTCTCCATCAGGGTAGTCCTTTAATAAAAAGAGCGCTAAATCAAGGGCAGATTCAGCCGTCGGTGATTTATCAATGGCAACCATCACCCGCTTAATTTTTTTGATGTAAATGTCGTCTTTAACCAACAACATGGGGCGAGTTGATAGTTGGAAAACATATTGGCTGACGGAATTCTGCAAGATGGCTTCTAAGCGCTTTAATCCCCGTGATCCCATGATAATTAAGTCGGCGTTGATCTCCTTAGCAGCGATCAGCACTTCATCTTTGGGATCACCTTGACGTAGTAAAGTAGAAATCTTGCTGGGGTCAAGGGGGACATTTTTGAGGACATCTGCTACGATTTTACTCCCTTCTTCCCATTTGGCCGTCACAGCTTCGGCGGTTACTTGGGGGGGGACAACGTGGAGAATGGTTACAGCAGCTTTTTGGAAAGCGGGCAAATCAAGCAGGGTTTTGAGCATTTCCTGACTGTGGCCAGTTCCTGAATCCGTGTATAAAATCTTGTTGAGCATGGATAAAAACTCGGTTGTTAATCGTAACGGTCTTTCTTTTAATCAGCATACTGCCTATCTTTACCGCTCCTAAAAACTTAATCAAACTTAACTTATGAGTAATCACAGACCAAATATAGCTAGTCGTTAGGAATTGATCGGGAGATTGGGTCATGCTAAGGCAAGGAATGGGGTTACGATCATCAAATCTATCTTATAAGTAATTCTACTAAGAGCGCTAATCTCTCAATTATAGTATTTTTGCATATACAAATAATCATAAGGGCTGACATCATAGTCACCAATGGAAAGCTGACAAAGCAGTAAATATTCTTAACATTGTTTTTGTAATTCTTATAAGAAGATAAACAGTCTAACCAAATAGTATCATCCCCTAGCATTCCCTTGCCATAAGCAAAAATAATTATGACAGGAAGTTTCGTAAACTATACTCAATTCCTCTTCCTTCAACATAGCTGCATTTAGCTATAGTTGTTAACCATAACTCGATACACGATTATGGCGCTCGCTTTCTCCTAATAAAGCATTATTTTGTTTATTTAGTTGATCAAGCTTTTGCTTATTATTGGCAGGGTAATCTCTCAGATACAGTATTTTCTATACAAATACAACTATAGCATAAGCATTTTGGTAGAGCAAATGCTGATATCCATCTCAAGATAGACTGACTAAAGATAGACGAACTTTCCTAATATCAGTTAACCCAGATTTAACCCATTCTTAAATGTCCCTTACTTGTTATTTATATTTAGCATTTATGATTGAATTTTACCTAAAACTATTTTTATTTTTAATAAAATTATTATAAATATTTGATAATTAATTGAACACTTATAAATCAGTAGAATACAAAGATTTACAGAGTTTTAATTTATTATATACAAATTGACTCAGCATAATTACGGTTATTTAACTGGATCTGTGTTTGCTATAACAAAAACATTGAAATCGAGAAAATGCGGTTATTGCATTATAGTTAATCACATCTAAAAACAGAGGTATAGACCATGGCCTTAAATGCTAGCGAATTCATGCAGAAGATGGAAAACCGTATGATCTTCAGTAATGAAGACAAGGCTACCCTGAAATCTTATGCAGAGTGGGGCAATAAAGTTGCACCAGAAATGGCCGATCATTTTTATGCTTATTTACAGCGAGATGAAGAAATGAATGCCATGATTTCTGAGCCACCTGAACGGATGGAACGTCTTCATAAAACCTTTATTCAATG
>JBFRWQ010000190.1:0-3275 GCA_051439665.1 Microcystaceae cyanobacterium
CATCGTCGGGAGATTTACCGAATCTTTCCTTAGTTATTAAGTTATGATTAAACAAGGTCAACCTTAGCCATATATCCTAAATCGACTCACCAAACTTCTCTTCTTTGAGGACAACTACATTAGATAACTCTTTAAAAGAAGTCATTGAATCATTAATATTGTACACAAAACAAGCGCTTTTGACCTCAAAAAAGGTTTTCAAGCCTCCTCTTTTAAGAGGATAAAAATAAAAATATTCGCACCTATTCAAGCTACCAACTTTCATAAGGTAATAACTGGTCACTGGTTACTGAAATGACTAGAGGGCTGCGAAACCGTAGTTTCATCCCCCCCTAGATGGTACCGATAACCCTCATACCTTCGTCCCTTACGGGTAAGTTAATGATTTAAGGATAATAAGAGTGAGACTCGAACTCACTTCTCCTTTGAGTTTCAAAGGCGTTTTAACTCCTGTTAAACTATCTCGGCATCTTTATTATAGCATATAGATTTATAAATTGAGACTTTTACTTAACTTTTGTAACAAATTTCTGCCCCCTCTTGGCAATATATTTTGATGTCTCATACACTGGGAAAAGTCAATTAGAAATGGCAGGGTAGCTCAGTTGGTTAGAGCAGTTATATCCTTTTTCGCTCCTCGCCTTTTAGGCCGAAGAATGAGGGTTATCGGGACGTGGGTTCGAGTCCCACTCCTGCCACAAATTACAGTGATTCAGTGACCAGTTATTAATTAACAGTTACCAATTGTAAGATCATTCCTCATGTAAAGTCGAAGAATTAATCACTGATTTGATTAAATTTCAGACGGGGTAGTTCAGTGGCTAGAACACCAAAAATATCCTTGTTCAACCCTTGCCTAATTAGGCCGAAGAATGAGGGTTATCGACTCATAATCGGGAGGTGGTGGGTTCGATTCCCACCCCCGTCATTAATAACTGATTGTTATTTTTTGCCCTTTGGGGACTAATTTTAGGAGGAAAAAATAAAATGAATTATCAGTTTTTTACCCAAAAGAAAACAGGAACATCTCAACAACAACCGATCGCTGGACGGGAAACAGAAATGATTCAAGGGCGATCAGGCGGATATATGTTTGATGGAGGAATTTGGGCATTATTACGGCGTTGTTTGCTCATTGGAACGGCACAAAGTACCTATTATGCTGGAAAGCGAGAATTAACCGAGGATTTTATCAATGTTTTAGAAGAAGCGATCGCAACTGATCCCAACCGAGTTGCCAAAGAGATCCTCTATGCGAGTGATGGACGGGCAATTAATAATAGTGCGCCGTTGTTTGCCTTGGTTTTATTGTCAATGGGCAAAGATCCAGTGGCAAAAAAGGCATTCAGGGAAATTTTCCCCCAAGTCGTGCGTACAGGTAGCCACTTTTATGAATGGCTGTCCTATACTAAATCCTTGCGTGGCTTTGGTAAAGTAATTCGAGAAGTGGGGACAAAATGGCTATCAAGGGAAGATGTCAAGGGATTAGCCTATCAATTACTGAAATACCAACAACGTTATGGTTTTTCCCATCGTGACGCATTGCGACTCTTTCATGTGCATCCTCCCACCATTGATCATGATCAGTTATTTGCATGGGTGACAAAAGGATGGGATGGCCTTCCCGACAAAGACACCATCTCCCCTGCTTTAATGCAAGTGTGGTGGTATGAATGGCTAAAAAGCAACCCTGATCAAACCCATCAAGCGATCGCCCAAGGGCGCTTAACCCATGAGATGGTTGCACCTGTGGGTAAAATGGATCGTCAAGCGTGGCAATTACTCTTTAATGAGATGCCGATTGGTGCAATGCTGCGTAATTTAGGGTCTTTGACAGAATTAGGTGTCTTAAGTGCAGATACAATCCAAAACCTAGATCGGATTGAATCGGTATTAAATAACCCGAAACGTTTGCGTAAAGGCCGTATTCACCCCATTGATGTCTTAAAAGCACTGAAAACCTATCAATCTGGCGGTAAAATTGGACGCAGTAAGAAAAACTGGAATCCTATCCCTCGCATTGTTGATATTTTAGAGAAAGCAGTGGAATTATCCTTTGATATGGCAGAACCAACCAATAAAGTATTTCTGCACGCTGTAGATGTGTCTGGCTCTATGTCTTATAGTTCTGTTCCCTCTGTTGGCTTAAGCTGCTGTGAAATTGCAACAGCAATGGCGCTAGTGACAGCAAAAGCTGAGAAAAACTATATGATTCGGGGATTCTCGACTCAATTTAAAGATTTAGGGATCACTCGTCGTGATAGTTTTCACTCAGCGCTGAAAAAAGCGAGTGATCATAATTTTGGGGGAACAGATGCCTCTGTCGCCTATGATTGGTCAATTCAAAATCGTTTTAAAGCAGATATTATCTGTTTGTGGACGGATAGTGAAAGTTGGGCAGGGTCTAAACATCCTTCACAAGGATTAGCACAGTATCGCCAAAAAGTCAACTCCAAGGCTAAGGCGGTTTATGTGACATTAACCCCTTATCAAATTACGCTGGTTGACCCCAAAGATCCTTTATCTTGGGATTTAGGTGGCTTTGATCCTGGTATTCCCCGCCTGATTCAACTATTGGCAACCGGAGAAATGTAAAGCCAGAATTAAGATAAACATCACGCCTAACCTATAACTCAGGTTGAACCCATTGCTTGTACAATAGGGATGATAACTGGTTGGTACAAATACGGTAATTATGGTGACATCTGGTGAAACCCTCCTCAAAAACAAAGCAGATCATTCCTTTGATTTGAAAAGCTATCTGCAAGAACAAAAGCAAAAGGTAGAAGCAGCCCTAGATGACTCTCTGGTTGTAACAAGACCAGAGAAAATATATGAATCAATGCGCTATTCTCTCTTAGCAGGTGGAAAACGGCTAAGACCGATCCTCTGCTTGGCTTCCTGCCAATTAATGGGAGGAACGGAAGAAATGGCCATGCCCACAGCTTGCGCCTTAGAAATGATTCACACCATGTCTTTGATCCATGATGACTTACCCTCTATGGATAACGATGATTACCGTCGGGGTAAGTTAACCAACCATAAAGTCTATGGAGATGATATCGCTATTCTGGCAGGGGATGGCTTATTGGCCTATGCCTTTGAATTTGTCGCTACCCAAACCCAAAATGTGGAAAGCGCTCGCTTAATTCAAGTGGTAGCCCGTTTAGGACGAACAGTGGGCGCTGCGGGCTTAGTGGGTGGCCAGGTTTTAGACTTAGAATCAGAAGGAAAAACCGATGTGACTGCCGAAACCCTCACTTTTATCCATACCC
>JBFRWQ010000191.1:0-9551 GCA_051439665.1 Microcystaceae cyanobacterium
GCAAAACGTTACAAAAATACACATTCTGATAACTTACCATGACTCAGCTTTCTAGTTCTGATGTTCCCGATATGGGGCGACGACAATTTATGAACCTTTTAACCTTTGGCACAATTACTGGCGTTGCGGCTGGTGCATTGTATCCGGTGGTTAAATATTTCATTCCCCCCTCCAGTGGCGGTGCAGGGGGCGGTACAGTTGCTAAAGATGCGTTAGGAAATGACGTAGTAGCAACCGAATTCCTCGCTACTCACAATGTGGGCGATCGCACCCTTGCCCAAGGATTAAAAGGCGATCCCACCTATATTGTGGTAGAAGGGGATCAAACCATTGCCAGTTATGGAATTAACGCAGTTTGTACCCATTTAGGCTGTGTTGTGCCTTGGAATGCTAGTGAAGATAAATTCATCTGTCCTTGTCACGGTTCCCAATATAACGCTGAAGGGAAAGTGGTACGTGGTCCTGCACCTTTATCCCTAGCGCTTGCTCATGCAAACGTGGATGATAACGACAAAGTTGTGTTCACTCAATGGACAGAAACCGATTTCCGTACAGATGAAAAGCCTTGGTGGGCTTAAGATGCTTAAACTTATGTAGCCCTACGCATTTAAGTTAGAACAATTGAAAAAGCTTAATACCTTCTAAAGTAGGGGTTTTCATGCTTTATTCTTCATTCTTCCTTCTGCGTTTAGCTATACCTGTCATTATTACCCTCATTCAATGAAAACAATGGATTTTACCTCTTTGAGAGGAGACTACTGGAAAAGACTACAACGAGCCATTGTGCTAGTTGTTGCCACCCTTACCCTATTTCTCTTCACTGATATCTGTCTTCCCCAAGCTGCATCAGCCTATCCCTTCTGGGCGCAGGAAACAGCCCCTGAAACCCCCCGTGAAGCCACTGGGCGCATTGTCTGTGCTAACTGCCACTTAGCCCAAAAAGCTGCGGAAATTGAAATTCCCCAGTCAGTTTTACCCGATTCTGTTTTTAAAGCAGTGGTCAAAATTCCTTATGACACCGATACTCAACAGGTGTTAGGGGATGGTAGCAAAGGAGGATTAAACGTAGGATTTGTCCTCATGTTACCCGAAGGCTTTAAAGTTGCCCCTCCTGAGCGCCTTTCTGAGGACTTACAGGAAGAAGTGGGTGGTGTTTATTTCCAACCCTATAGAGATGATCAAGAGAATGTGATTATTGCCGGTCCCTTACCAGGAGATCAATATCAAGAGATCGTTGTTCCTGTTTTATCTCCTGATCCCAAAACTGACAAAAACATCACTTTTGGTAAATATTCCGTCCATTTAGGCGCAAACCGTGGTCGGGGTCAAGTATATCCTACTGGAGAAGTCAGCAATAACAATATGGTTAAAGCTTCTGCCAGTGGTACGATTAGCCAAATCAGCCAAGATGAAGCAGGTAGCTATCAAGTAGTGATCGCAACCGATGATGGAGAAATTACTGATACTGTTCCTCCTGGGATTGATTTGATGGTTAGTGAAGGTCAAATCGTTGCAGTCGGTGAAGCATTAACCATTAATCCTAATGTCGGTGGATTTGGTCAAAAAGACACAGAAGTCGTTTTACAAAGTCCTCAACGGATTTTAGGCTTAGTCGCTTTCCTTGCTGCAATTATGTTAGCGCAAATTCTCTTAGTGATTAAGAAGAAACAAATCGAACGAGTACAAGCTGCGGAAAGTTTCTAAGCAATTACTCGCTATTTGAATAAAGATACGAAGACAGGCTTAGGTCTGTCTTTTTTTGTTATAGTCTTGACAAGAGTTCCTATTCTAGATGGATTTATGGTTACTGACTTAAAAATAGCCAATGCCTAATTTTCAACCAAAGCAGATTAGAAAACATTATATTCAGCAATCTTATTGGTTGGGAATTATCCTGATGGCTATGATCATTTTTTGGGGATTAGTCGCTAACTCTCAAGATCAAACCTTAGTGAGTGAACTCGAAGAAATTGGCTCAGTGACCACAAAAGATAGGACAATTCCCCCTGAAGAACTGAAATTATTGGTAAAATCCTTCACTCAACCAGAATTAGAGATAGAATCTCAAGGATGGTTATTGATACTCAAAGATAAGGTTGCTCAAATTAGTGAAAGGGAAATTGCAGTCAAGCGCCAGACGAAAAACATAGAATCAGCGCTAGAAAATCAACCGCCAACAGAAAGTAAAACAGAGTTAATTACGAGTATTACTGAACTTCAAGGTCAAAAAACAGGCTTGATTGAGAGATTAGATGTTGTACTCGATGAATTAGAGTTAAAAGGAGGAAATGCAGAAACCTATCGAAAGTATGTTCAAGCTGTCAGTGGTGTAGAAATCGATATTACTGATACTAATGGATTATGGGTAAGGATAGTGAGTTGGCTAATCTCTCCAGAAGGAGGACTAAAATTTGGTTTTAGCATTATAAGATTGATAGGAACGCTTCTTTTCTTTGGTTTAGTTGGCAAGATTCTCAATCGATTTTTTGAAGTTACTCACAGACAATATATTGCTAATCAACTAGACAATCAAATTGAACCCATTTTCCGCAGAGTAACCCACTTAATGATTTGGTTAATTGTGGCAATTGTAACGTTAAGCAGTATCGGTTTTGATGTGACTGCTATTATTACCAGTCTAGGAATTGGAGGATTAGCTTTTGCGTTGGCTGCTCAAGATACAGTGGCTAATTTGTTTGGTGGCGTTACTCTTTTATTGCAAAGAAGTATTCAAGTGGGGGATAGAATCGAAATTGACGGGATCAAAGCAAGAGTTGTAGAAATTGGCTTAAGGATTACTACTCTCAAAGAATTAGAATATGATTATTTAATTTTTGTCCCTAATTCTAAATTTGCTAATAACATGGTTAGTAATATTGATTCACGTTCCTCTTATGCCAATTATGTCTTCCTCAATTTAGCTTATGATATGTCCATAGAAAAAATTGAATTAGCTTTAGATCTGATCAAAGAAGTTGCGGCTAAGAATCAATTTGTTAAAGGGGCGAGGCCAACCCTCAATAAGATAGGGGATTATTCTTTTGAAATTAAGTTTGTCTATTGGATTGATAAGTGGAAACCCGATGAAAAGGAACTATTTCCTAATGATTTGTGGAAAATGTACACAGTGAAAAGTCAAGTTAATTTAGAAATTATAAGACAATTTGAGAAACATAATATCCAGATTACTTTACCAACTGAAATTAGACTTAATCCCAAGGAATCACCAGAAAGTACCGTCTTTAATTATATTAAAAAAATTGAACAAAATGATCAGTTATAAAGAAGTTATGATTAAGAAAAAGCATTTTCTAAATAGTCAATTAAGGTTAATTGATAACCTTGATAATTAATGGGTTGATTTAATTTAATTTTGGGTGATATTTCTTGCTCTGAATTGACATTAGATGATTTTTTAGCCTTGACTAAAGCCACATCAAACCGACAATAAGACTCGGCAAATTGAGGAAACTCAGCTAGAAAAGATTGAGCCGTTTTCAAAAGTTTCCCTTGTTTTTTAGCATCAACCGCTAGTAAGCCATTAAGATCCCAGTTACCTTGACTTCGGGTTTTTACTTCGACAAAAATAAGAGAATCAGAAGCATGGGCTATTAGATCAATTTCTCCCCAGCGACAGTGCCATTGATGGTGTAGAATTTGCCATCCTTGGCTGATTAACCAGGTAGCAACGACTTTTTCTCCTAATTGACCAAGTTTTGCCATCAATAAAGCGCTCTACCAAATCATTTAATCACTGAGTAGGATGGGCTTTGCCCATTAAGTTATATTATCACTGAGTAGTGGACTGAATACAATTAATTTGCTGACTTAGAATGGGGTTTGTCAGGGGCTAAAGCCCAACAACAGAGTAGGATGCTTTGCCCATCAAATCATCTACCTTAGAATGAGGCTTGTCAGGGGCTAAAGCCCAACAACATAGTAGAATGCTTTGCCCATTAAATTATCTGCCTTAGAATGGGGTTTGTCAGGGGCTAAAGCCCAACAACAGAGTAAGATGCTTACCCATTAAATCATCTGCCTTAGAATGGGGCTTGTCAGGGGCTAAAGCCCAACAACAGAGTAGGATGGGCTTTGCCCATCACATCGTCTTCAACAACAAATTAGCAGCGAATAGAGTAACATAGACTAAGGACACACTCAATGTCCATATCCTGTTGGCCGTCTATTTTGATCACACACTGAATAAGAAAACTATGAAGATTATAAGCCGAATTCGTCAGCTTTTTCCCCTCCGTCTTCTCCTTTCTTTTAGTTTAGCCTGTCTTTTCACCCTAACTCTATTTATAACCCCTAGTTGGTCTCTGGACTATGGTAAACGTAATTTGATTGGTCATGATTTTTCAGGACAAGATTTAAGAGATTCTCAGTTTGACCACGCAAATCTAAGAGATACTGACTTTAGAGGGGCAAATCTCCAAGGCGTTCGCCTTTTTTCCTCTAATCTTACTAATGCTAACTTTGAAGGGGCAGATTTACGGGCGGCGGATTTAGAGTCTAGTCGTTTAACCAATGCAAATTTTAAAAATGCTATCCTAGAAGGCGCTTTTGCGGTTAATACCTTATTCAATGGCGCAAATATCGAAGGCGCAGATTTTACTGATATCTTACTCAGTTTAGAAACAGAAGAAAAACTCTGTGAAATTGCGTCGGGAACTAATCCTATTACTGGTCGTAATACAAAAGAGACTCTTTTCTGTCCCTAAATTTTGATCAACTAGACAATTATTGTTTTCTTATGATCAACAAGAAAATCGTAAAATTCGCTAAGATTTTTATTTTAGTCACTCTACTCATTGTAGGATGTAATCAGTTAACCCAAGCGCCTCCCCATCAACCCAAAGATTCCTCAACGATTCGAGGAGTCTGGTTAACTCATGTTGGCAATGCTTTTTATGCTTATACTGGACAACTTGATAACGTCTTTCATCAACTCTCTCGCTTGAATTTTAATCGAGTTTATATTTCTGTTTATAATGATGGAGTGACTTACCCAACTAATGTGAGCTTTCAGAATCATCTGGTGAGTTTATCTTTGATTAATCCTTTAAATAAAGCGATTAAAGAAGGGAAACGACAGGGGTTAAAAGTTTATGCTTGGTATGAATATGGCTTAATGCTCAACCCAAGTGATGCGATCGCAAAAAAGCATCCTGACTGGTTATTAGAAAATGGCAAAGTGGTTAATAATTTTGTCTGGCTCAATCCTAAAAATCCAGAGGTTCAATCCTATTTTACTAAATTATTCACCGAAGTCGCTTATCTCTATCCTGATTTAGTCGGAATTCAACTGGATGATCATTGGGGAATTCCTAAAGCATTGGGCAATTACACTGATTCTTTGACCCAATTAACAGGAAAAATTGCTCAAACAATCAAAAAAATTCATCCTGATTGGATTATTTCTTTATCTCCTAACCCTCCTAGTTTTTCTTATCGATTCTATTCCCAAGATTGGTTAGAATGGGTGCGTAAAGGATATATAGATGAGGTAGTTGTACAGATTTATCGTAATAAAGCTAAACAAGTTCAAGTTACTTTATCCCATTCTGGTTTAAAAGAAGCCAGTCATTATGTTCCGGTTGCGGCGGGTATTTTTGCAGGATTTGTTAAGGAACAAGATGGGAAATTAAAATCTCTTGTTGAAGTCCAAAAACAGATCAATACCATTCAAGAATCAGGTTATGGGTATGCTTTATTTACCTATGAATATACTTTGGGCTTCTTTAGGATGGCTAGAACAAAAATAAAAGAATCTTTTTTTGATTAAACTTTCAAATCAAATAATCAAATGGCTAAGAAGGCAATTATAGATCCCCATCAGGATTATACTTTTTCTGATTACTTTAAACTCAAAGATGAACCTGAAGAAATCTTCGCTTATTTTGGTTATACCTGGCAAGTCTCCTCTCTTTCTTTACCCCAAACTGAACAATCCCTAACTCGTCTCGAAGCGCTGAAAACTCGTTTAACTGAAAATTTACCTTATATTAGCCTAACCAGCGAAATGGCGAGAAGAGAATTTTTAATTGCACCCGTTATTATGGATTTAATTTATTATACAAAAGCAAAAGTTAGGGTTGAATATGCTTTAAAAATTAATGAACAATTAAAGGGAGTGATTGATTATTATCTGCAAACTGAACAAAATAATTTGATTCTGATTGAAGCCAAAAATTCAGATTTAGAACGAGGATTAGTACAATTAGGGGTAGAATTAATTGCTGTTGATCTTTGGTCTCCTGTTAATCAGGATCAATTATATGGTGCGGTTTCAATGGGCAATATTTGGCAGTTTTCTGTACTCAATCGAACAGAAAAAAGAATTACTCAGGATCTTAATTTATATCGTGTCCCCAATGATTTAGAAGAATTAATGAAGATTTTAGTGGGATTAATGGAGAGTTCATAATTCATAATTCATAATTCATAATTCATAATTCATAATTCACAATTCATAATTCCTAATTCATAATTCCTATTCAGTGTAAATTGTTCCGTCAGGTAAAATTGCGCCAGTTAACAATACCCCTGTTAATTTAACCATCACCCGATTACCCGATCCCACTTTTGCCCCTTTTAGGTTAGCTTCTCTTAGATCTGAACCACTTAAATCTGCCCCAATTAAATTAGCTTCTTGTAAATTAGCGCCCTTCAGATTAGCTTGTAGCAAATTTGCCCGAAATAAGTTGGCTTGATATAAATTTGCCCCTTCTAAGTTCACTTTATGCAAAAAACTATCACTGAGATCAGCAAAACTCAGATCAGAACCTGCTAAATTGCGCCCTGAAAAGTCTTTTTCCTTCAAACTAGCGCCTTTAAAGTCACTGTTACTTAAATCCTGATGATAAGGGCGCTGTGATGATTTGGATGTTTTAGGGGTAGGGGATTTAGGGGCTTTAGGGGGGGGAGAAGTTCGTTTAGGGGGTGGGGGAGGTGAGGGGCGAGATTGGCGCTTGGGAGTGGATGGTTTGGGGGGTTGGGGCGGTTTTTTCTTGGGGGGATGCTTTTTCAAAGCACGTAATTGATCACGAGCATCGTTAATTTCTTGGAGTTTTGCAGCCGCTTTTTCTAATAAACGAGGATTATCACTAGGAATTCGATCAGGATGCCAAATAAACGCCAAATCTCTGTAAGCTTCATTGATTTCTTCCAATGATGCACCAACTTCTAACCCTAAAATTTTATAGTATGGTTCTAGGTGTTTGCTCATGCTTGCAATAACTTTGATTTAACCGATCTGCTTAAACGTAAATCTATCTTAGTGGATTTGATCTGAATCTGATGTAAACTTAAGATTTTTTACGACAACCCATCACTTTTAAATAACAAAATCTCTTAGCTTCTGTGATTTCTTAACTCAGGTTATGATATGGTCAACAAAGTTTAGGTGTGAGGACAAGCAAACATGACACAACGGCTTTCCCCTTCAATGATACAAAGTGCGGTCGGATTGATGATATTGGCATCGGTTGGGTCGTTAATTGGCTTAATTCTCTGGGTTTCTAACACAAGTTTGGGAGGACGGAGTTTCCGCACGACTTTCATCTTTCCCAATGCAGGGGGAATGACCACGGGAACAAGGGTTTCCTATCGAGGGGTTAGAGTAGGACGGGTAGTCGGGATTAATCCTGAACCAGAAGGTGTGGCGATTGAGGTAGAAATTGCATCTTCTTCCTTGTTAATTCCCAGTAATTCCCTAATAGAAGCAGTTCAAGCTGGATTAGTGGGGGAAACGTCCATTGATATTACCCCTTTACAGTCTCTTCCCCCTGAAGAAATTAATAAACCATTAGATGAAAATTGCGATCCCAGTATTATTATCTGTAACGGTTCTCAACTACAAGGACAGGGACAATTAGATGTTAATACCTTAATTCGTTCTATGCTCAAGATTTCTAATATTATTAGTGATCCAGAAGTGACCTCAGCCATTCAATCTTTATTTCAACAGAGTTCTTTAGCGCTAGATAATCTGAGTCAGTTAAGTGGAGGAGCGACTGAATTATTAACAGAAGCGCAAGAAACAGGCAGTGTTCGCCGTTTAAATTCTACCTTAGATAATCTGAGTCGTTTGAGTCAAGATGCCGTGCAACAAGATAGTATTAGGAATTTGAATACGGCTTTAAAATCTTTGGATGCAACAGCAGCAGATTTAAGAACCTTAAGCCAAGAAACGACTCGTGTGATGCAAGATTTACAAGAATCAGGGACAATTAATCGGGTTGATAATACCTTAGCTTCAATTGAAGGAGCAGCAGCCCAAATTGATCAATTTTTTGCCATTAATCAAAGTCGGTTAGCTGAAACAGTTGATAGTATTCGTCAAGCGAGTGATCAATTAAGCGTTACAGTAAGTCGTTTAGATCCAGTTCTTTCTCAAGTAGAACAAGGAGAATTATTAGATAATTTGGAAACCATGTCTAGTAACGCAGTGGTGATTACGGATGATTTGAAAAACTTATCAGGTCAACTGAACGATCCAGAAACGATTTTAATGTTACAGCAGATTTTAGATTCTGCACGATCAGTATTTGATAATTTGCAGAAGGTGACTTCTGATGTGGATGAAATTACAGGTGATCCTGAGTTACGTCGTGAGTTAATGCGTTTAATTCGGGGGTTAAGTAATTTAGTTTCTTCTACTCAGCATTTACAGGAACAAGTTTATTATGCTCAAGTTTTAGGTAATTTATCGACAATTTTAGAGCAAGATACTAAATCCGTTCCTTAATGAGTAGTAGGATGGGCTTTGCCCATTAAATCAGAGAGTTAAACAACAATTTATTACCTAATGTTAATTATGTTATTCAAATTAAAAACAAAAAAAGGATTAGGACATAATTTTATCATATAACCATATCCTTTATTCCACAGAATACTAGCCTTAAAGTTAATTTCAAGGCTAATAAACAGCGTTCAATAAATTGAAATAGCACAAGAGACTCTTTTATTCCTGACATATTCTGTACTAAACTTTCAGGTTTCAGGGAGCAGGATTTAACACTGTTAAATCCCTACGAGGGTGTATTTGTAGGGACATAATGGTATTATGTCCTAGCCTTTTTTGCTTCTCACATATCATTCCTGATTGCTATATCCTATCAGGAATTTCAAGAAAATCAATTCTCTGACTTCCCTTTCTTAAACTTAATATTCCCCCAAGTTTTGCCCTGATCTTGTTTCTGTTTTTCTTCTAGTGCAAGTAAGGGTAATTGTTCTTGTTTAGGTTGTTCTTCTGGAAGAGGATCAACGGTTTCACCCGCCAAGTATTTTTTCATTGCTGCTACATCTCCTCGACTAGCTGCTTGTTTGATATTACGCTTAAGATGGGCTTGTGCGATCGCTTCTTCTTTGGACAGAGAACTGGTTTCAAAGCACTTTTCTAGATCTTTATAGAGTCCAACTCGTCGGACTTTTGTATAGTAATCTCTTTCGGTGTCTAGCAATTTTGACATCAGTTCAAGGTGCATGGTATCTTCTTGGCACAATTCGGCTAGAATATCCCATTCATCGCTACCCAAGAGTTTTTG
>JBFRWQ010000192.1:0-2701 GCA_051439665.1 Microcystaceae cyanobacterium
CATAACCAACTCCCATTTCTCTGAGCTAGAATAACGAATAATCTTAATGATTATTTTCGCAATGACTAGCAAACCCCCTACCCCTCCCCAGTTTCCCCTGAGTCAACTTCTCACCCAAGCGATACAACAATTGGGTAAAGGCTCTCTCAAATTGAAAAAAGGGGCAAAGGTGGCGAAATTACGCATTCAAGATGATAATGCAGGCACTATCGATACTTATTCCCTAATTGGCGATCGCTATATCCTTGGCCGCAGTTCGAGATCCAGTGATATTGTGATTTCTAATCCGGTTGTTAGTAAAATTCATTGTTCCCTACACAGAGATCCGAAACGGCCTCGTCATTTCTACCTACAAGATGAACAGTCAATTAATGGGACTTATCGAGGGAAACAACGTATTAAAAAGCCTCTTCCCCTCCGTCATGGGGATGTCATTACCTTGGGTCCCCCTGAATTAGCAGCAACGGTTAAGTTAATCTATCGGAATCCTGCACCTCTATGGGTACGATTAAGTCGATATTCCCTTTATGGGGTGACAGGACTCTTTTTAATCCTTGTTACTTTGATTTTATGGCAATGGTCAAAATTCCCTGTTCGTCCCTTACCCAGTGGTGTCAGTGGTCCTGTTATGGTGTATGCAAGGGATGGCCAGCCTTTAACCTCAGTGGAAAAGCGCCCTCATCGGGAAATTGAATCCTTAGCAGAATTTTCTCCCTATTTACCGAAAGCGGTGATTGCTTCGGAGGATAGCCGTTTTTATTGGCATTTAGGGGTTGATCCGATCGGAATTGCCCGTGCAGCCCTGGTTAATTTTCAGGACAATGGCATTAGTCAGGGAGCGAGTACTTTAACTCAACAGTTAGCCCGTAGTTTATTTCCTGAAGTGGGGCGAGAAAATACAGCAGGGCGCAAAATTCGGGAGATGTTGGTTGCTTTAAAATTAGAGGCGGTTTATAGCAAGGAGACTCTCTTAACTACCTATCTTAATCGAGTCTATTTAGGGGTGGGGAATTATGGGTTTGAAGATACTGCTCAATTTTATTTTGACAAATCAGCAAGGGATCTCGATCTATCAGAAGCAGCTACCCTAGTGGCTATGTTACCTGCTCCTAATGCTTATAACCCTGTCAATGACTATGATACCGCTTTAAGCTTACGCAATCGGGTGCTTAATCGCATGGCGCAATTGGGTATGATCTCTGAAGCTGAAGCATCACGGGCGAGGCGATCTCGTATTAATGTTAGTCCCAAAGCACAACAAGCGCTATCCAGTAATATTGCTCCTTATTTTTATAGTTATGTCTTTCAGGAATTACGGCAATTATTAGGGGAGGAATTAGCCAAAGAGGGCAATTTTATTGTGGAAACGGGCTTAGATCCCATTTTACAAGCTAAAGCAGCACAAGCTTTAAGCAATAAGATTGAAACCAGAGGGACTCAATTAGGGTTTTCTCAAGGAGCGCTTGTTACCCTTAAGACAACAACAGGGGAAATTTTAGCCCTAGTTGGGGGCGTTGACTATCAGGAAAGCCAATTTAATCGGGCTACCCAAGCGCAACGACAACCTGCATCTACTTTTAAGCTCTTTGCTTATGCTGCTGCGTTAGAACAGGGAATTACTCCTAATAAGGTATATTCTTGTCAAGGACTACGGTGGCAAGGACAAAGATATCAGCCCTGTGAACGAAGTAGTGGGGATGTTAATCTGGTACAAGGATTTGCCCAATCGGAAAATGCGATCGCTCTACGGATTGCCCAAGAGGTAGGATTACCCCGTGTGGTAAAGATGGCGCAACGTTTAGGCATTCAGTCCCCTTTAAAAGCCACACCAGGGCTAGTTTTAGGGGAAAGTGAGGTCAATGTCTTAGAATTGACAGGCGCTTATGGAGCGATCGCTAATAATGGGGTTTGGCAGCGCCCCCACGCTATTCGACGAATCTTAGATGGCAGTGATTGTCAGAATACCTATAATATAAAGACTTGTCGGGTAGTTTATGATGTTTTAGAGGATAATAATCAACAAAAGCAGGTTTTATCGCCCAGGGTTGCTCAAAATATGGTCAATATGATGCAGGAAGTGACTCGTAATGGCACGGGAAGGAGCGCTAATTTAGGCCGAGGGGAAGGGGGAAAAACAGGAACAACTAATCAGAATATCGATTTATGGTTTGTCGGAATGATACCCCAGGAAAGGGTAGTGACAGGTATCTGGTTAGGCAATGATCAACCGACACCGACAAGAGGAAGTAGCGCTCAGGCTGCTAGTTTATGGCAGGATTATATGAGATAGTTGGTGTTTTCATGGTATGCAGTTACTCTATTCTTTCGCCGATTTCAGGAACAATTAGTAGAATTGAATATAAAGGCCAGAGCAATCAAGCGCTAACCGCTAAGGTCATCATCAAGCCTGATCTAAAGTCTGTCACCTCTCCTCTAACTGTTCCTTTACCGAACGTTTCTCCTGTTCCTAGCTTTACTCTTCCATCCCCATGAGCTATTCCCTGTTAAATGCTGCTAAACCTCTATATCCCCTCTTTTTAGCGGCTACCAAAGGCAATCCGGAAAAGGCTCATCATCAAATGTTAGCCACACTTAGCCAAGTTGAAGACAAGCGCCAAACCCCTTGGGGACAATGGTTACTATCCCAAAGTGAAAGCAGTTTCAAAGTAGTTGATCAACGATTAAATCAGAATTTATGGGG